>DAOVSY010000218.1 GCA_030633365.1 Spirochaetaceae bacterium
AACCCATCCATATCCTTTAGATTCAAGCATATCCACAAGATCTCTTCCTCCGGATTTTACTATCCTTCCCTGATAGAGAATATGAACAAAATTGGGATTTATATTTTCCATTATTCTTTGATAATGAGTAATTATAAGGGCTCCAAAATTTTCACCCTTTAACGTGTTAACTCCTGTAGCAACTGTTTTAAGAGCGTCAATATCCAGACCGGAATCAATCTCATCCAAAATTGCAAAGGAAGGTTTTAACAACATCATCTGAATAAGTTCCATTCTTTTTTTCTCACCACCGGAAAACCCCTCATTTAAATATCTATTAATAAAACCATGATCCAGGCCTACAGTATCAAGATTAGCTTTTAGGTCTTTAATAAATCCAGATACATTCATTCTTTCACCTTCTGCCAATCTTATTTCAACTATACGTTTAAGATACTTACCTATAGTTAATCCAGGAACTTCCATAGGCTGCTGAAAAGCAAGAAATAATCCTGACAATGAGCGCTGGGAGACATTCATTTCTAAAAGATTCTCACCATTCAGGCTGACAGTTCCACCTGTTACTGTATAATCCGGATGTCCGGCAAGTACATTGGAAAGAGTACTTTTACCTGAGCCGTTAGGCCCCATAAGAGCATGAATCTCACCTGTATTTATTTCCAAATTAATACCGTTCAATATCTGTTTCCCATCCACTTCCGCAGTCAGATTTTTTATTTTTAAAGTTTGCATTAAACCTCCTAAGGATGCATAGCCGACCAGGCAATGCTTAAATACTATAACCAAGGGTAAGCCTGGCTTCATCATTCATTAATTCCGGACCCCAATAGGGTGTCCATACAAGATTAGTAGTAAGACGACCTACTCCATCTACTTCAGAGACATATTTTCTAATTTCATTTTCAAGATAATCTGCAAGAGGACAGCCAGGAGAAGTAAGAGAAAAATCAATTACAACATCACTACCATCAATATCAACTTTATACACAAGTCCCAGATCTGTTATAGGTATATTTATTTCAGGATCATAAACCCGTGAAAGTGCACTCATAATATCTTCATGTTTTAAATCTTTCATTCTAGACTCCACTGACCAGTTCTTTTATGCTCACAGAATCCAGAAAATTATTCCACATTAGTTGGAACTTCCCCATCCCCTCATGAATATTACAAATATCAATTCTTGAACAGGAAGTAATATCTTCAAGACAGCTAACAACAAAACTCTCCCCTGACACAGCTCTTTTTAAATCTCCAATAGTCAAATCCTCGAGAGAAATACTTAACTCGTATCCTCCGCCAGCCCCTTTAATTGATTTTACAATTTTGGCTTTAGAAAGTTTTTGGAAGATTTTTTTAATCAGCTCCTCAGGAAGTTCCATACTCCTTGCAATTTCTCCAGCACTACTCCGTTTATCTCTTTCGTCCAGATCAATTAGTCCAATAATTGAATATTCAAGCTCTTTTGATATCTCCATAATTTCCCTTAATGTTAATACGACCATATTAGTCGTATTTAACTTATTACTTTGTATTGAATATGTCAATATATATTAGTATTTTAATAATGTAATAAAAGCTGGTCGCAGCTACGTTGCTGCTCGCCTATGTAACCTACGAGGAAATTATGAAATATCTTATTATTTTGGCTCATCCGGATAATAAAAGCCTAAACAGAAATATTGCAAATACAGTTAAAAAACACTTACTAAATACCGGAAATATAGTAGCATTTCATGATTTGTATGAAGAGAACTTTAATCCCATACTTTCTTCAGAAGAAATAAAGAGAAAATTTAGTTTTGATGAGGATATACAAAGATATAGTTTTGAGCTTACTGAAGCTGATCATATTATTTTTATACATCCTGACTGGTGGGGACAAATGCCCGCAATATTGAAGGGCTGGCTTGACAGGGTATTTCGTCAGGGGACTGCATTTGAATATGACGGCCCTGATTTTGAAGATAAAGAAAAGATAGCTCTTCTGACAGGGAAAATAGCGACAGTTATAATTACTTCTGACAGAGACTCTGAACCTATGTTAATTGAAAAAATATGGAAAAAAGACATACTTTCTTATTGCGGAATAAATGATGCAGAAGTTCTAACCCATTTTTCTGCCAGAAATGCTGGATCCATAGAAAGAGATTTATTTATTAAAAGGATAATCAGCAGAGTAAGTATTTCAAAAAAAATAACTTAAATATTTTAAAATTTATGACAAACTTTAAAAACAGCTTTATAATTAAATAACAAAGTAGGTAAAAAATTATACTATATTATCAGGAGTATAAGTATGGATTATAAGAAATTAAACTGGGGGATAATTGGTGCAGGTATTATTGCAGAAAAAATGGCTGACGCTCTTCATCAGAATAAATACAGTAATTTACTGGCTGTAGCTTCAAAAGCTATCCAAAGGGCACAAAGTTTTGCAGATAAGAATACGGTACCTATAGCCTGTTCCTATACTGAAATAGTCAACAATAATGATATTGATATAATCTATGTGGCAACTACACATAACTTTCATTTTGAAAATGCTAAACTGGCTCTGGAACATGGAAAACATGTACTTGTAGAAAAAGCTTTTACAGTTAATGCAAAAGAAGCTGAAACACTGGCAAACATAGCAAAGGAAAAGAATTTATTTTTAATGGAAGCAATATGGGTTAGATTCCTTCCAAGTTATATACTCCTGAAAAAATTACTTTCTGAAGGAATAATTGGGGATATAAAACAGATAAATATTTCTTTCGGAAATTTTGTTCCACCTATGTATGAGAAGCGGCTTACAGATCCAGCCCTGGCAGGTGGAGTAACCTTGGATATGGGTATCTACCCCATAAGCTTTGCATGCTACATGATGGGGGAACTACCAGCTGAAGTAAAATCTATGACCCGGTTCAGTGATTCTGGTGTTGATGAGATTTCTAATTATATGTTTAAATTTCCTTCCGGATGTATATCTACTATAAATACAAGCTATAACCTTGGGATGAAAAGAACGGCTTTTATATATGGTTCAAAAGGCTATATAGAATTTCCTGATTTTCAATTTGGAGAAAAATTTAATATTCACACACATAGTGGAACAAATGAAATTGAATCCTCAGAAGAGATTGTAGAAAATAATCATGAGAATGGGTTTATTTATCAGGTAGAAGAAGTAGTAAAATGTATTAATGAAGGTAAAATAGAAAGCAGTATAATACCGGTTCAGGAAAGTATTGATATTATGAAACTGATGGATGGAATGAGGAAGGAATGGGGGTTTAAGTATCCCTTTGAGGATTAATGAAAAACTAAAAATGAATAATGAAAAATTAAAAGATTGGATTAAAAATAACAGTAGTTTCAGTTTTGCAAGATCGGGTGGACCCGGTGGGCAGCATGTTAACAAAACAGAAACAAAAGCTGTTCTACATTTAAAAATAAATACTCTGCCTTTGGAAGATAAGGAAATACAAAAACTTCTTATACATCTGGCCAACCGTATTAATTCTGAAGGTGAACTTATAATCCATTCTTCCAGCACACGAAGTCAGATTCAAAATAGAATTAAAGCAGAAGAAATTGCATTTAAGCTTATCCAGGCAGGATTAAAACCCAGAAAAAAAAGACGCTCTACCAGGCCTACAAAAGCTTCGAATGAACGAAGGATTCAGACTAAAAAAGTACGCAGTAAGAGGAAACAGCAACGCCGTGAGCCAATGATGTAAGCATTAGAATTAATCTGCTACGAACTCATTTTTATTGAAAGTATTTTAGCTAAACTGCTACTATTATTGCTGAAAGCCTTTGAAATTCCTCCAGGGCATTCGAATATGGAACCTGCTTCAACAACCTTTGAAATATTATCAATAGTAATTTTTACTGTGCCTTCCAATATATAAAAAAATGCATTTTCATCTGTAGTATGGCTTTCTATTTCTGCTTCCGGCTGTAGGTGTATTTCTAATACATCAGTACCATATGATGAAATTATTTTTCTGGCTTCAATTTTTTCAGTCTCAATAGCAGATATACCATCCTTAAATGTAGTTGTTTTCATGTAACTTCCTCACCTTAAAATATTTTAGAACTACAATATACTATTTCTTTGTTTAAATACATATATATCTGCAGAAAAATTATACCTATTAAAGTAAGCTTTTTCATAGTCTGCATAATGTCCCAACAAGTCAAAGCCAGCCTCTTTGTGGATAGAAATATATTTTTCTGAATGAACTGGATACATGGTTACATTATCTTTAAAAACAATCTTTCCTGTATTTTTATCTTTCAGTTCAGTATTGAAAATAAGTGTATTAGTATTAATATCTGAATAGTGTCTTAAAAATATTTTGTCTTCTGTTTCAATTTCAGAAAAAATAAAATCATCCTGTTGTAGAATATAATCCCAATTTATTACCTGAAAGATCCATATTCCACCAGCAGGCATATTCTTCTTAAGTGAACTTAGAAAGCTTCTAAAATCATCAATTGAGACATGAGCCATAACATTTCCTGTGGAATAAGCTATTCCAAACTCTGCTGTTAATAAGGCAATATCTGTAAGGTTAAGTACTTTAAAATCTGCTTTTGGATATGTATTTACTGCTGTACTAATCATATCCGGATCAAGGTCGATTCCCGTTATTGTATAGCCATCAGCTGCAAACTTGCCGCAGTAATGGCCGCTGGCACAGCCGATGTCCAGGATAGTTGGATTAGTAGAGGGGATGTATTCTTTTAGAAATGAATATATTTTTTTATTGAAAGGGAATATTTGTTCATAGTCTTTTGAGAATTTTGAGTAAAACATGATAAGCTCCTTTTGATATAATGGAACTGTTCTTCTTATTCAAACAGCTAGCCAGATAACTCTACTGGCTATTTTCCGCTTCTGGATTGACTATTTGACTCAACTGCCTTATAAACCCAGTTTAATACCCTTTCAGTAATCTCTACAGCTCTTTCATATTCCTCTTTTTCAAGTGACAAATAGTCCCCTGGATAACGAGTCTGAACAGCATAGTTATTAAGCTCTATTACATCTTTTATTTCCTCTGGGATTTCAATATGCTGCTCCAGTTTTTCCAGCAATATATGGAATGAATGTACTTTTGGTATCTCCTGTTTCAGATAAATAAGTAAAGCCTTTAAAGCTTTTTCTGAACACTGCTGTGCTTCATAACACAGGTCTTCGTAGCAAATATCATCATCTTTTGTTATTTTTGCTATTTTAAAATTGCTCTTCGCTCGTTTTAGCCAGTTTTGATAATCTTCAGCCATAAAGAACTATTCCTTCTTCAGATGCCGTATTATATATCATATTCCTATTGGATTTATTCTTTTCCCATCTCTTCGTATCTACTGCTATCAAATCTACCGGCACAGGTATTTTATTTTCATAAAAAGCACG
>DAOVSY010000159.1 GCA_030633365.1 Spirochaetaceae bacterium
AAATTTTTACCCATTGTAACAAGAGCTCCTGCACCAACAATGCTTTCTTTACCAATTACAGAATTATCTAGAATTATTGCTCCCATACCAATTAAACAGCCTTCTTCAATAGTACATGCATGAAGAAGCACCCTGTGTCCTATAGTTACGTTATCTCCAATAATAGTTCCAGTTTCATGGTTTACATGAATAACAGCATTATCCTGGACATTGCTGTTTTTTCCAATTGTAATGGGTGCAATATCCCCTCGAAGTGTGCAGTTGTACCAGATGGAGCTGTTTTCTTTTGCAGTTACATCCCCAATTATATCTGCGCTGTCCGCTACAAAAGTAGCTTTTTCTATATTTGGAGTCATTCCTTTGAATTTATGTATCATAGTAACCTCTAAAATTATTATAAAATATTATTATCTGTCCTACAATCAAAATGATCATAAATTTTAAAGTTAGTTTTATATTAAAATTACTATAATCAAGAATCTTCTTAATTGACTTAGAAATAATAATCTGTTATTATTAATAATAATCATTATTATTAATGAAAGGAAAGGAAATGCGAAAAACTAAACAAAGAGAAGTAATTCTCAGAGTTCTTGGTGAACATATAGATCATCCCAGTGCAGATACAATTTACGAAGAGGTAAGAAAAATTCTCCCAAGAATTAGTCTTGGAACTGTTTATAGAAATTTAGAAATAATGTCCGAATCCGGATCAATAATGAAACTTGAGACTGGTGGGAGTATTAAAAGGTTTGATCCTGTTACTGGCCCCCACCCTCATTTTCGCTGTGTTAAATGCGGGTCTATTGAGGACCTTCCTTTTGAATTAAATGAAAGCTTTTTTTCTGATAATACAAATAACTGGGCTAACGGAAGAACTGTTCAAAATCTGAATATTGAATATACTGGTTTATGTATTAAGTGTAATGGAAACTCTCCTTCCTGATACATTTTTTATATGCATAGTTATTCTAAAGAAACCAGTATACTTTTAGATTCAATTTATAAAAAGTATCATAAATCTGAATATATTCATCCCGATCCCCTTGAATTTTTAAATAATTATAACAATTCAGAGGATATGGAAATTGTTGCACTTATTGCATCCTCCTTTGCAATAGGAAGGGTTCAGAGTATTCTTAAGACTATTGAAATTATTCTTAAAGTATTAAAATCTCCCAAAAATGATCTTCTTTCTATGGATCGTAATAATTTGGAACTTACTTTTGCCGGGTTTAAATACAGATTTTATACTGATAATAGTCTTATCGACTTTCTTATGGGAATAAAAAATGTTATTAGAGAATTTGGTTCTCTCCACAATTGTTTTCTGGAAGGCGTAAATATAACAGACGGGGATTCTTTGGGGAGTCTGTCATATTTTGTTACACAACTAACTGATTCTGAGATATCAGGGCAAAGAGTATTACCTGATCCAGCTAAAGGGAGTGCCTGTAAACGTTTAAATCTTTTTCTAAGATGGATGGTTAGAAAAGATGATATTGATCCAGGAATATGGTCAGATATTCCAAAAGATATTCTTATTATTCCTCTGGACACCCATATGATGCAGATAAGTCAGATCCTGGGGTTTACCAGTAGAAAATCTGCAGATATGAAAACAGCTTTAGAAATAACTGATGCACTAAGAGTTTATATTCCTGATGATCCAGTACGCTTTGATTTTAGCCTGACCCGACTGGGGATACATCCCGATCTAAGCTACGATGAACTCTACCACAGAGAGATGTAATGGCGCGATTTATCGCGTCTCTGTGTCTCTACGGTTTAAAAATTTTCCGGGTAAACAATAAATAAAATCCATACATAACTGTTCCAATTACAGCCAGACCTACAAATGAATATTCCAGCCCAAATCTATCTCCAAAAAAACCAATAGCAGGAAAAAATATAATCATATAAAGGCTGAATGTCATACTTTGAAAGGAAAGGACAGTGGCTCTTCTTTCAGAAGGAATTAATTTATTAATATAGTCCTGTACGGCCACATAGAGCAGCCCATCAATTAGTCCAGTAATAATAAAAAAATATGGAGCGAATGTAGTTAGGGCAATACCCCACAAGGAAACTAACAGAAGTAGTGGTGCAAATAACAAAATCCCTTTTTCCCCAATTTTTTTCTCTATACTGCCTCCTTTTACTCCGGAAAAAGCACTTAAAACAGCAGTTGCAGCAAGGACAAGGCCTATTTGAAATTCATTCCATCCATTCCATTTCCAAAATGTCTGAAGATAGTAGAAAAGGCTTGTAAGAAACATAAATATCAGTTCACTAAAAAGAATAAGGAAGGCAATTTTAGGTCTGTCTTTTATTACCTGGAAGCTTTCTCTTGTTTGTACTCCCATAGCTTTAAACCAGCCCATATTTTTAAGTCTGGTTTGCTCATGTTTTGTAATGGAAGGTTCATGCATACTAAATGTTAGTAAAATTGAAAATAGAACAATAATCATAGATGGAATAAATACCCAGGTATATCCCATATGAACAGCTAAATAACCCCCCATTAGAAAACTTACTATGCCTCCAATTTCAAAAATGAGGTTATTGTATCCTGCTGTTTTTTTATACTGCTCTTCTATACCAAGCTCTTTCATGGAGTCGTAAAGGAGTGCCTCTCCTGCACCACTTTCCAGATTATAACCAATTGCTGTAATTATGAAGCCAATTAACTGGAGTGAAAAACTATAACTCCAAAACATAATTCCAAGACTGGTAAGAAAAATTATTCTACCAAGGAGACGGCTTAACCTACGCCCCCATAAATCTGCAACTATCCCTGTTGGTATTTCCATAATAAATGTTGTTAAATGGAAAACACCTTCAAGAATACCCAGTTCTATTAGAGAGAATCCTCTGGTAAATAGATAGATCATCCATAAACCTCTGGTAAGATCCAGTGTGTTGAGTCCAAGAAAAATGTAATTTTTATTTATATTAGAGCTAAGTTTTTTTGCGTGAAATTCCGGTTCCATTGTATACTCCAGAGAAAGAAATTTGGTGGTTCATACAAATTGTATATACAGTATGAACTGTCTTATTTCCCCTGGTTATTTAAGGGTCACCCCTTTTATTCAACCGGTTTGGGTAGATTTAAAGCTATCAGAATAAGGTTTTCAGTTCAAGTGGACATATTTTTATTTTTCATTTGGTTGAAGCTTCAGAGTTGGAATTTTTTTGAATGAGTTTTAATATTTCTTTAATAAGTATATCCAGTATAGAACTGATAGTTCCCGATAATTCTTCTCCGTAATCGATATTTTCCGGTTGAATACCCACAATAATAAGCTCCGGATTTATATCCAGTCCTCTGGCAAGTTTGATAAGTTCTGCAATTCCAAATCCGTGGGTAGATAGAGCATCAGAATTTATATTTATAACAGCTTCCTGGGGAGTAAAAACTTTAATAGTCCCGGGAGTAAGTTTCATTTCCACAGCATCAATAATAATTACTTTTTTATAATCTTTTAAATATTCTATAAGCCCAAGACCATCAGTACCTCCATCAAGCAGATCGATATCAGAACTTAGTTTATAAGTACTATTTTTTTTGGATCTGTTTTCTGTAAGCAGACGGATCACTTCCGGGCCTATACCGTCATCCCGGCGCAGGGGATTTCCCACGCCGAGAATAAGGGTTTCTTTTTTATTTTTTTCCGTCATTTATAAATTCTACATCCAGAAGGTGACATGAACAGGATATACATGGGTCGTAGGCACGTACCAGCATCTCCATATCCAGTGTCAACTCTTCTCTGGTCCTATTCCCCAGGGCTGCCGGAACAATTGCCTTCATATCATCTTCTATATTCTGCAGATTCTGGGCAGTGGGGATAACACAGTTTGCTTCAATTATGTATCCCTTATCATCGTATGTGTATTCATGAAAAAGAATACCTCTTGGTACTTCCACAGCTCCTACACCGGTACATTTTTTTAGTACAGGTTTAGTTGGTTCTTCCTGTTGTATTCCAGTATTAAGCATATCTTTAATAATTACTTCACATTCATCTACAATATGTACAAGTTCAATTAATTGGGCAACGGTATTCATATAGGGATTATAACAAATAGGTTTAAGCCCCAGGTCTTCTGCAACAGTTTTTGCAGTATTACTTAACCATTCATAATTATTATTAAATCTGGCAAGAGCACCAACCATATATGAGTTTCTATTATATTTTGCTCTCTTTGCTGTGGAGTGGGGAACAAGATATTCGTTTGTTACCTTTCTATAATCCTTATAGGAAACTTCTCCTTTATCACTGGAAAAAATATTTCCATCTATAAATGCATATTCTCCCTTTTTATACATGGATATATATTCTGTTTCCCGGGTAAAATCCGGAAGCTGCAAGGACTTTACTAGTGCTGCTCCTGCCAGTAATTCCCCTCTTGAATCTTTAATTCTATCCAGAATATTTTCAAGTTTTTCTACTGTGGGCATCTTTGTAAATCCACCAGGTGTTATTGATATTGGATGAACAAGTCTGCCTGCTATCATATCTCCAATGTCATGGCCCAATTTTTTAAGCTTCAATGCGGACAGAACTACATCTTTATGGGTTGAAATCAATGGAAAAACGGAATTGACACCGACAAAGTCCGGAACAGCCAGAAAGTAAACATGAAGTACATGGGACTCAAAATACTGTCCCATGTCCAGCAATGTTTTTAGCTGTCTGTTCTGTTTTGAAATTTCCATTCCAAATGCATCTTCTGTAGCCCGTACAGATGCAAGTTGATGTCCTACAGAGCAGATACCGCATATTCTGGATGTAATTATAGATGCTTCAGTATAGTGCCGCCCTTTTAACATTGCTTCAAAAAATCGTGGTGCTTCAACTATTTCAAGCTTGCACTCTTTTACAATTCCGTTATCAACATCAATTTTGATATTCCCATGTCCCTCGACCCTGGTAATGTGGTTTACATCAATTTTAATTGTTTCTCCCATGGTTAAACCTCCTTAGTCTTGTTTTCTTCGGTCATGAAGAGATTCATGGAGTCCATTATAAGGTTCATATCAAGACCATATTTTTCCATAATATCCTTCTGGGAGTTAATGTTTGGATTAGGAATTAACCCCCGGCATCCAATACATACTCCACCGCTTGAAGTGCATACTGAGTTGCACCCTGCTCTTACAACTGGTCCAAGACAAGTTTTCCCATATTCATATACACATGTATTTTCATTCATCTTGCATTCAACACAAACAGGGTAGGTTGGTAGTCCCGGGGCTTTACCCAGTACAAGGTTTTTAACTACCCTTACAAATTCACCTACATCTACCGGACAACCGGGAATAAAGGCATCTACCGTAATCGCTGCTGATATTGGCATGGCCTTTTTATTTGTTTCATATAGTGTTGGATTATCAGGATAGACTATTCTCTGAACATCTTCCCTTGTTTGATTATTTCTAAGACTGTTAATCCCACCTATGTGTGCACAGGCACCAAGTGCAATTACTACACCTGCTGTTTCCCGTATTTTTTCCAGTCTTTTCCGATCTTTGTCTCTGGAAAAACTTCCTTCAATAACAGCAATATCATAGGTATCCGATTTTTCACTCATTGCTTCTCTGAACTCTACGATATCAATGATCTCCAGGAGTTCCAGTAGTTCAGACTCAAGGTTCAAAATTGACAGCTGACATCCTTCACAGGATGTAAAGTCAAAGAAAGCTACTTTTGGTTTACTCATTACAGTGCCTCCTCTTTATCTTCTATTTCAGAGAACCTGAATACAGGTCCGCATTGACATACATACAAATCATCAATCTGGCAGTGTCCGCACTTACCAACACCACACTTCATCCTTCTTTCAAGGGACACATACATATTATCAGTGGTGAGTTTATGTCTCTTAAGGGTTTGTATTACAAATTTATACATTACAGGCGGGCCACAGATTATGGCCACTGTATTAAGATGATCAAATTTAGCCATTGGAATTAAATCCGTTATTACCCCTTTATTTTTCAGCCATTTACTATCTCCATTATCAACTGTTTCAAGGAGCTCAATATTACCACCAAGAGAAGAAATGTATTTAAGTTCATCTTTGTACATCTGATCTTCCGGGGTTCTGCAACCGTAAAGGATAGAAATCTTTTTATACTTTTCCGGATGTTTCAGTGTTAAGTTAATTAAGGATCTTAAGGGCACATAACCTATACCTCCAGCTATGTAGAGAATATGTTTGCCTTCCATTTCTTTTTGTATTTTTTCATCAAAGCCATGTCCAAAGGGTCCTCTGATAAAGAGATGATCACCAGTTCCAAGAGTATGTAACTTACTGGTAACATCCCCTACAGTTCTTACAACCATTTCGAAACGATTACCAAAACTTGGAGGAGATGAGACAGAAATTGCAGCTTCTCCAATACCCAAAATTGAAAGTTGAACAAATTGCCCCGGATCATGTCCAAGGCTTCTGCCATTATCAAATTCAACTTCAAAGAATTTTTCGTTTTCAGTGAACTGCTCAACCTTCGTTATTGTAACCTTTTCCGGCAGATACAGATTATCGTTTTTTTCCTCCAGCTTCAGCGCTCTGCTGGTTTTTGTTAGTTCCTCAACGATAGTCACAGGGGATATATCCGCAAGACATGCACGGACACACCTTCCGCAGCCTATACAGACTGCCTGATTGTGCTTTTTCATAAGAAAGTTAAACTTTCTGTTAATTCTGTGTTTTACTCTGTTTTCCACCTCTTCTCTAAAGTTTTCTCCTCCGGCTACTTCAGAAAAACTATGGAGCATACAGGCGTCCCAGCGACGGAGCCTGTCACCAACTTTCATACTTAATGCAAGTTCATCAACAACATCAAAACAGTAGCATGTTGGACATACCATAATGCATGAGCCACAGCTTAAACATCTTTCCGCTTCCGTTTTCCATATCTTGTGATGTGAATTTTCTTCAAAAATTTCCGGAAGATTATCAAGATCCTCCCAGGCACCTCCAAGTTTGGCAAAAGCTTCCTTTTTTTCAATATTAAACTTTGCCA
>DAOVSY010000066.1 GCA_030633365.1 Spirochaetaceae bacterium
CTTTGTTCACGCATTCTTTTTAAAGAATCATTTATCAACTTTATAGACATCTGATCTGTTCCCTGGGTAATTTTCCCAAAAAGCTCAGCTAATATCTTTGTATTTGTATCCATAGAAGCTTCAGAAAGTTTTTCCCATTTTATCCATTTAATTAGTGAAATTATTTTTTTTATTCTCGGCATTGTAATAAAATCAGCACTAAACTGATAAAAATTATTAAGAAAATCCAGTTGAGAATCATATACTGATAATCTTTGACTAATTGCATTATTTTTTTCAGAATCCAATACAGAATCAGTTGATGGGGGAGTTATTTCAGAAATTTTTTGCTCATATTTATAAGGATCCTCAGCAACTAATCCCTTTTTAAGAAATAAATTATAGATTCCCTCGAAAGCACTGGTAAAAAGCCTTATATTCCCCTTTAAATCCTTTAGTTCCTTTTGTTCAAGAGAATTCTTATGTTGATCAAGAACTGTTTCCAGTTCCATTAAAAAATCATTTTTAGCTTCCATTATATAGTCATTATCGTTTAAAATTATAAATCATGCAACCTTGCAATCATCTGAGGAGAACTTATGGGAGAAATTACAAGCTTTACTCCGGAGAAACTTATAATCGCTGTTCTTATAAGTAAACGTGATATGCTGGACAAACTTATCACTATACTTACAAGGAACTTTGGTCCGGTTGATTTTAAAAGCGAACTATTGAATTTTAATTATACAGATTACTATAACCAGGAAATGGGTAATAGAATTGAACGATTTTTCCTCTCTTTTAAAACCCTTATTGATCCGGAAAATCTCCCGGAAATAAAAATTCTTACAAATGAAATTGAAAACAGTTTATTGATTGATAATCAAAGAAAAGTGAACCTTGATCCAGGAATGCTTTCTGTTAAAAGATTTATTCTGGCGACCAGTAAGGATAATGGACACAGGATTCCTATGCAAAAAGGTATTTATGGAGAAGTAACCCTTTTATTTATTAGTAAAAAGTTCCAGGCTCTTCCCTGGACTTATATTGACTATCAGTCAGAAGAATATTCTAAAATACTTAAAGAAATCAGGATAATATACAAGAATAATTTAAAGGATTTGAAGCAAAACTAAGATTTAGGTCATATAACATAGTATGGGTAAATACTTATTTCTTTTTATTATTCTTTTACATGGATGTGAATTATTCACTAATTATAGGACAATTACTGTTTCCTTCCCTGAAAAACTTCCTCCCTGGTTTCTGGATAACAATACAGGAAAAATTGTTTATCCTGGAGTATCTGGATCCATTGAAAGTACTCTTATTGGATGGAATGAAGATATTTCTATTGAAATTGAAAAAGGAAGCTCTGTTCCTATAGCCTGCTATCCTTCAGGTTATTTAAAACCAGCAGGTGCAGTTCTTACAAAAGACCTATTCCCGGGTCAGAACCTGCAGTTAAAATGGGGAAATGGTTTTCTTGCAGAACTATTACTTGACCTATTAAAAAAAGGCATACCCATTGAACACTTAAATACTGAAAGACTAATAGAAGAAATTCAGATTAAAAGTAATGGAGATCCATGGTCAATTAACAAGGAGTTACTTTTGGAAGCCATAATTTATAATTCTCTTTCAGTATACAAAATTAAATCAGGTATTCCCAGAGATATTACTATTCCCATAGAAGGCTCTTGGATTTCAGACAATCCCTTCTACCCCCTTTCAGTTTCAAATCCTCAGGGGGAACTTTTACTCGAAGGGATCTATCCGGGATTACACAGGTTCCAAAATCCGGAAACTAAAGAACAGCTGGATATCCTGGTTTGGGATGATGGGTATGAATACCTTACCTCACTACAATATTAACCAGTTTATCCGGAACAACAATCACTTTTACAATTGTTTTTCCTTCTGTATAAGACTTAATTTTTTCGTTTTCAAAAGCAGTTTTTTCAGTTTCATCCTTTGATGTTCCTGCAGGTAGTTCCAACTTTGCTCTTAATTTACCATTGACCTGAATAACAATTTCCATAACTGATTCTTTAATCAATTCTTCATCCCATTCCGGCCAATCCGCATAAGCAAGAGAATCCTTATGACCTAACTTCTGCCACAATTCTTCCCCAAGGTGCGGTGCATAGGGAGATAATAAAAGTATAAATGGTTCCCAGATATCCTTATACAGAACAGGGCTTTTAAATACTTCATTTATAAAAATCATCATCTGAGCAATTGCTGTATTAAATTCCAGATTAGATGTATCCTGTGATACCTTCTTTATGGTCTGATGAAGAATTTTTACAAGTTCTTCTGTGGGCTTTTCATCAGACAATTCTCTTTCACTAACTCTCCAGACCCTGTCCAGAAATCTGTGAACACCTGCCGTGCCCTTTGTAGACCAGGGTTTGGAAACCTTTAGAGGTCCCATAAACATTTCATACAGACGCATAGTATCTGTACCTAACTCTGCAATTATATCATCAGGATTTATTACATTTCCCAGAGATTTGGACATTTTAATGCCCCCTTCCCCAAGTATCATTCCCTGATTTATCAATCTCTGAAAAGGTTCATCCCCACTGACAACACCAATATCAAACAATACCTTATGCCAGAATCTTGCATAAAGAAGATGGAGAACAGCATGTTCCAACCCGCCAATATACAGATCTACAGGCATCCAGTAATCAATATTCTCTTTGGACGCAAGTTCTTCAGTATTATGCGGATCAAGATAACGCAAATAATACCAGCAGGATCCAGCCCACTGAGGCATTGTATTAGTTTCTCTTTTTGCTTTTCCACCACATTTAGGACATGTTGTATTTACCCATTCATCAATTGCGGCTAGTGGAGATTCACCTGTTCCGGTAGGTGTATAACTTTCTACTTCCGGAAGTGTCAAAGGAAGATCTTTTTCATCCAGAGGAACAATTCCACAACTGTCGCAATGAACCAGAGGAATAGGTTCTCCCCAGTATCTCTGTCTGGAAAAAATCCAGTCTCTAAGTTTATAATTTACTGCCACATCACCAAGTTTACGTTCTTTAAGCCAGTTGATTGCAGCTTCTATACCTTCCTGTTTACCCATACCATTCAGGAAACCGGAATTAATATGTTCTCCTTCTCCCGTATGAGCCTCTTTTTGAACATCTCCGCCCTTTAAAACTTCTATAATAGGCAGATCAAATTGTTTGGCAAACTCCCAGTCCCTGGTATCATGAGCCGGAACTGCCATAATTGCACCGGAGCCATAGGATATCAGAACATAATCTGCAATCCATACAGGGATTTTTTCATTATTAAGAGGATTTATTGCATAAGCACCCGTAAAAACGCCGGATTTATCCTTTGCAAGATCTGTACGTTCAAGATCAGATTTTTTACTCGCTGATTCAATATAATTGTTTACAGCACTAAGCTGTTCAGAGGTAGTTATTTTATGAACCAAATCGTGTTCAGGAGATAAAACCATATATGTGGCACCAAAAAGTGTATCAGGCCGCGTAGTATAGACCTCAATTATATCGTCACTTCCATCTAAAGAAAATTTTACATTAGCGCCTTCACTACGACCTATCCAGTTTTTCTGCATTGTTTTTATTGCATCTGACCAGTCGAGTTTATCTAAATCAGCTAATAGACGATCACCATACTCTGTAATTTTTAAGATCCACTGTCTAAGGTTCTTTCGGGTAACTTCTGTATGGCATCTTTCACACTTACCATCTTTTACTTCTTCATTTGCAAGACCGGTTAAACAGGAAGGGCACCAGTTAATGGGTGCTTTGGACTCATATGCCAGGCCTTTTTCATATAGTTTTAGAAAAATCCATTGGGTCCACCTGTAATATTCAGGAGTATGAGTGGAAACCTGCCTGTCCCAGTCATAACTGAAACCAAAGGATTTAATCTGTCTCAAAAAGCCTTTAATATTATCCTCAGTTGCTTTCCTGGGGTGGGTGCCTGTTTTAATTGCATAATTTTCTGCAGGCAATCCAAAGGAATCAAAACCCATAGGATGAAGAACCTGAAAACCTTCCATTCGAAGATAACGACAATATATATCTGTTGCTGTATAACCTTCAGGATGTCCTACATGAAGGCCCTGACTTGATGGGTAGGGAAACATATCAAGAATATATTTTCTTTTCTCTACAGGTATGGAAGGGTCTTCTGTAACCTTAAAGGTCTTGTTCTCTTCCCAGTAGTCCTGCCATTTCTTTTCTATCTCTGTAAACGGGTATTTGCTCATGAGGGGATGATACTGACTGAGAAGCCTCTAGTCAACGGCTATGCATTTTAGTATTACAGAATTAATCCTGTTGCGTTTTATAGATTCAATTGTAAAATCCCCAAAGGGTGTTTCTATATTCTGATTTTTTACAGGGATACTACCAAGATACTCAACAAGATATCCTGCCAGGGTCTGTGCATATTTACCAGCAGGAAGTTCCAGACCAAGGCGGTCTTCTATCTGATGAATGGTTGTTTCTCCCATAAGTCTGTAACTTCCATCCCTGAGTAATGTAATTTTATCCCTTTGGTGTTTTTCATGCTCATCGTATAGTTCACCAAAAAGTTCTTCTGTAATATCTTCCATGGTGACAATACCTGCCAAACCACCATATTCATCCATAACTACAGCAATATTCAGTTTCTGATTTTTTAGAGTATAAAAAAGTTCATTTACCTTCCTGGTTTCACTTATATACAGAGGTTTCAGCATTATATCTTTTAATTCCAAATTACTTTTACCAGCATGGAAGTTAGCCATAAGATTTTTTACAAGCACTATTCCTATAATTTCTTCAACATCTTCATTATAAACAGGAATTCTGGAATACCCCTTTTCTGATATCAGTATCAGAGCCTCTCCAACACTTGTATTCTTATTTAAACTAAAAACTTCTGTCCGGTGAGTCATTATTGCCTGAACCTGAGTATCATTAAAACGAAAAACATTTTTTATCATTCTGGTTTCATAAGTTTCTACAACACCCTGGCGTTCTGCAATACTCACCATATAAAGGATTCCATCCAATGAAAGCTTTTTCTTTTCCCCTCCAACCAGATGAGTTATAAGACTGCTTATAAAGCCAATAAATTTAATTACAGGAAGTAGAATCCATGAGACCCATCTGACAGGATAGGCCATATATAGTGCAATAGCTTCATTATGAACAATAGCGATTTGTTTTGGAGTTACTTCGGCAAATATAAGAACTATCAGGGTTAATATACCAGTGGATACAGCCAATGCCTGACTGCCGTAAATTCTAATTGTCATATTAGCAACAAGAGATGATGCTGCAATGTTTACTAAATTATTTACTATAAGAATAGTTGTAAGCAAAATATCCGGTCTTTTACTTAAAAACTTAACCATTCGTCCCTTTTTACCATTATCTGCAGCCAGTTCCTGAATTTGGACAACAGAAAGGGAAGTAAATGCTGTCTCTGTAGCAGAGAAAACTCCCGAAATAATTAATAGAATTAAAAAAAGTATTATTTCAAACAGCATAGTATCTATCTATTATTTCTTGAGTACTTGTCGGTAGAGGGTCGTCATCGTCCATATTTTAAGTAAGTATAATAGGAAAACATAAATTTTATCAAGATATGCAAAACTCATTTGCCCAAGTACGTTTTTTTATGTATATTTCCACAGAATAAACCTACTCTGATAAATTACATAGGAGAAAACATGTCCAAAAAGAAATTTAAAACCGAAGTATCCCAATTACTTCACCTGATAATACATTCACTGTATTCCCATAAAGAAATATTTTTAAGAGAGCTGGTATCAAATGCGTCAGATGCCCTTGATAAGCTCAAATATCTTACTCTGACAGATGATGATTATAAAAAGCTTAAATTTGATCCAAGAATCGATATTAAATTTGAAGATGGTGATAAAAAGAAATTAATTATTACAGACAGCGGTATTGGTATGAATGAAGATGATCTGGATAAACAGCTTGGAACTATTGCAAGATCCGGAACCAAGAACTTTTTAAACACGCTTACTGGTGATGAACAAAAAGATGCAAACCTTATTGGTCAGTTTGGTGTTGGATTCTATTCCAGTTTTATGGTTGCAGATAAAGTTGAAGTACTAACAAGAAAGGCCGGTGAAGAAAATGCTTTTCTATGGACAAGTGACGGTGAGAATGCATATTCCATAAAGGAAGACAAAAGAGAATCTTTCGGAACAACTATTACTCTTTACCTCAATGAAGAAGGAAATGAATACGCTTCCCGATGGAGTCTTGAAAATCTTATTAAAAAACATTCTGATCATATTGCATTTCCTATTTTCCTTGAATATGAAGATTCAACATGGGAAGGTGAAGGTGATGACAAAAAAGAAAAAAAAGAAATTAAAGTAGAGCAGGTTAATGCTGCTTCTGCATTATGGAAAAAGTCCAAATCTGAACTTAAAGATGAAGACTACAATGAATTCTATAAAACAATCGGTCATGATAATGAAGATCCATTACTTTATCTTCATACAAAGGCTGAAGGAACTTTAGAATATACAACTCTTTTCTACATTCCCAAAAAAGCACCTTTTGATATGTACCAGGCAGATTATAAAGCCGGCGTTAAACTTTATGTAAGTAGAATTTTTATTACTGATGATGAAAAAGAGCTTATGCCTACATACCTCAGGTTTTTAAGGGGTATTATTGATTCTGAAGATCTTCCTTTAAATGTAAGCAGAGAAATACTTCAGCAGAACAAGGTTCTTACAAACATAAAAAATTCATCTGTAAAAAAAGTATTAAGTGAGCTGCAGAAACTTTCTGAAGGAAACCAGGAGAAATATATTGAGTTCATTGAACAGTACAACAGACCTCTAAAAGAAGGTTTATATTCTGATTTTACTAACAGAGAAGCTCTTCTGGAGTTGATTAGATTCAAATCAACTGAAGTTGAAGGCTATACCAGCCTTGCTTCCTATAAAGAACGAATGAAAGATGATCAGAAAAGTATTTACTACATTACTGGTGAAAATGAAGATACTCTTAGAAACTCTCCACTTATAGAGGGATACAAAAAGAAAGGTATTGAAGTTCTTATTATGAGTGACGAAATAGATGAAATTGTAATTCCATCTATCGGGACATACAAGGAAACAGAACTGAAATCAGTTAACAAAAGCGGTACTGCAGATGATTTTAAGAGTGATACAGATGAAGAAACAGAAAAAAAGGTTGAACCTCTTATTAAAAAGATCAAAGATGCTCTTGGAGATAAGGTAAAAGATGTAGTTGTATCCAAAAGATTGAGTGATTCTCCTTCATGTATTGTAGCAGATGAGAATGACCCTACAGTTCAAATGCAGCAAATGCTTAAATCTATGGGACAGGATGCACCGGAAGCAGCTCCAATTCTGGAAGTTAATCCAACCCATGAAATTGTAGAAAAACTTGAGTCTGTAACAGATAAAGATTTTATTAATGATGTAAGCTTCCTGCTTTTAGAACAGGCAATGCTTATGGAAGGTGCAGAACTTAAAAAACCTGCCGAATTTGTTAAACGACTTAACAGAGTATTAACCAAGGCATTATAAAATACAGATATAGAAAACAATAATACAATGTAGGGGCAGTCACCCAGGATTTGCTTTGCAAACCCTGGGTGGCGGAGGTTGCATAGCCGAGCAGGAAGCTTGCTTCCGACCAAGCTGTCCCTGTAGCACCATTTACATGCATTATTTACCTCTTATTAATTTCTTGACATCTTATAATAATGTAATTATTATAATTACATAAGGAAGAATAATATGCAGGCAAAATTAATTGATATAGGCAATTCCAAAGGATTACGAATCCCTAAAATTTTAATTACAAAGTACCATTTACAACCTCAGTTAAATCTTGAAGAGCTGGAAAATGGGATACTGATAAGAGCAGATATTCCTAAAAACAAACTCTCATGGAAAGATACATTCAGAGAAATGGGAAAAGCTGACGAAGACTGGGAAGACTGGGATACTGTGGTTGATGATGGCATTGACATCTAATGATAATTAAAAGATATGAAATTTTTTATGCAGATCTAAATCCGGCACAGGGAAGTGAAATCAAAAAAATCAGACCAGTTGTTATAATCAGTAAAACAGAAATGAATAAATACCTGGATACAGTTGTAATATGTCCTGCAACAACAAAGCTTCATCCAAAATGGCGTAGTCGTATTCAATGTACAATTGATAATCAAAAAGCAGAGATTGCAGTAGATCAAATAAGAACAATTAGTAAAAAAAGAATTAAAAATAAAATTGATACATTGAGTTCTGAAAACAGCCTTAAGTTAAGATCTCTTATTACAGAAATGTATGGGGAATAATGAACCCCAGTGAAACTTAAAATTTTTGACTATATATCAATAATTATTTATCTGGCAATAATTGTGTTAGTATCTGTTTCTGCATACAGCGGAAGTGGAATAGCAGAATCTGTATCAATTGAAGCTGCCGGAGAAACATACATCTATATGCTGAACACAGATCGAACAATCGAAGTTGAAGGCCCTCTGGGTATTACTAAAATAATAATACTGGAATCAGAAGTATTTGTAGAAGATTCCCCTTGCAGGGATAAGCTTTGTGTACAAGCCTCCCCTCTAAACAAATCGGGAGAATGGAATGCCTGTCTGCCAAATAAAGTTTTTATCAGAATCCCTGACAGCGCAGAAAATGAATTGGATAGTCTAAGTTTTTGATCGTATAGAAATAACAGTTTCCCTGTAGAGGCGCGATTTATCGCGTCTAAAAAACCATCAAACCATAATTATCATACATGACAGAACATGATTTATCACGCCTAAAAAACCAATAAATCAAAATTCCCAATATTTATTTAAGCAAATACCCCATCCCGAAATCAGTATACAGTTGACTGGAAAGCCAGTTTTTTGATTCCGGAGATCCCCTCATTCTCATAGGATCATTTAATATTATTTTTTCCCCATCAATAATTTCATAATATTCATCCGGTTTATAGAGATTCATTTTTGCCAGGATAATTCCCTTACGATAATTTTCATGTATATATTCAATATTTCCCTTATCATCTATACTCACTACCATTCCCATATGGGTTAGATAATCATCCGGTTTTCCATTCCCATTTTTGTCAAAAGTATTATCCCAAAAAATTATATCGCCTGGTTTGGGAAGTTCTGTTTTGTAAAGAAGTTCTTTATCACGTAAAAATTTATAAATTCGCTCTGTTCCACCTCCAGTGTAACCTGGAAAAGCCAAAGCAAGGTCAATTCCTGCATACCAGTAGATAGCCATTACAGTGCCGGAACAATCCATACTGAATGATCGGTTATTAACAAAAAGTTCTTCCACACCAATAATCTGATGCGCTTTTTCAACCAGGAGTTGTTGTGTTTCTGATAATTTCTGAGAATTTGTAATGTTATAATTTGTATTTATGGGATCTGTTTCGATTAGATCTGGGGATGTTTTACAGGAGGAGAGAATTAAGAATATAATCAGTAGAGACGCCCTATAGGGCGTCTGTACAGGAATCATCATCTCTGCCAATTTTTTAATTCGATGCCTCATTACATCCCCTTTCGGTGTGAAGATCTGATTTATCCATATTTATATTTCCAAATATTCCTGTTACCTGTATTACAGGTTCAATAAATTGAACCGCTACGAACCCAAACGACCGGTTCCAACAAGAAATACCTCGAAGGATTCTTTTCTGCTGGCCTTTGGTTTGAAAATTTTTGCTGTTTTAAAGGATTCTTTCATAACATCCAGAAGTTGATGTTCGTCTCCTCCCTGGAATATTTTTATTACTAAATTCCCACCTGATTTTAAATTCTTAAGTGCAAAATTTAAAACATCCTCTGCAAGATTGTAGGACCTTCCTGTGTCTACCGTTCTGTTTCCAGTTGTGGAAGGTGCAGCATCACTTATAACGGAATCATAAGGGCCGGTTCTTACTGCAGTTTCCTGAAAACTCTTGGAAAATGCATCATCTTTAAAAAATTTAAGATTTCTGCAAACAAGACCCGAATCCAAGGCTTTTAGATCTACAGCAATTATATTTCCAGTACCTTTTAATTTCCTGCAGACATAAATTGTCCAGCTTCCAGGGGAAGCACCTATATCAATTATATTGCTTCCTTTCTTTATTATCCGGAATTTTTCATCAATTTCCTTTAATTTATATACAGACCTGGCAGGATACCCCTCCCTTTGAGCCTGTAGTGAATAATGATCAGGTTTATCACGCATCTTGACTTTTCCTTATGCTTATGGATATCTCTTAATTGTGGAAGAGATGTACAATGATAGACTTCAGAAGGTCGAAAAGCAACTACGAAAAGCATTCCCTGCTAAAATTACATATGACTGGGTAAAAACCATCTCCGGGCAAAAAGAACCCACAGGGAAAATGATCGAGTATGATGCATTTTGTAAACCGGCCAGAGAACTCCTTAACAGAGGAGGAAAAAGGTGGCGTCCTGTCTTAATGCTCCTGTCATGCGAGCTGGTAGGTGGTGGAGATACCTCCCTGGAGCTTACTCCCCTTGTCGAATTCCCCCATAACGGCAGTCTGGTTATTGATGATATTGAAGATAAATCAGAATGGAGAAGAGGTGGCAAGGCAGTACATCTTATCTATGGAGATGATTTTGCGATTA
Source organism: Spirochaetaceae bacterium (assembly GCA_030633365.1). Next base: position 10,669 of record DAOVSY010000066.1, read on the forward strand.
ATGCAGGAAACCTGCTCTACTACATGCCTACAACTTTGATTGATAATTCCAATCTTGATGATTCCAAAAAATTTTTACTCTATAAATACTATGCAGAGAATATGCGGCGCCTTCATTTAGGTCAGGGTTTTGATATTCTATGGCATAACAGTTCTATAGTCCCCTCTCCTTCTGATTATGAGCAGATGTGCCGATTTAAAACTGGGGCTCTTGCCAGATTGGCAGCCCAGGCTGGAGTTATTGCAGGTGGAGGAAGCACTGATACTGCAGAACTTCTGGGTACAGCATGTGAAAATATGGGTGTGGGCTTCCAGATTATGGATGATATTATAAATCTTACAAC
>DAOVSY010000113.1 GCA_030633365.1 Spirochaetaceae bacterium
CTATTAACCTTAAAGAAACAAAAGTTGTGCTGGTATTCCTGAAGTAAAATACAACTTTTATCCATACTACTCTTTAAGTATAAATTAAATATCTAAAACGGGATGTTATGAAAAAGATTAATTTTAAAATTGTAATTTTGATTCTTTTTATAGTAGCTATTTCAGGAATTCAATTTTTATATCTTAATTCTTTAAAAACTGGAATCATTAATACTGAAACACTAATTGTAGTTCAAAAAAATCAACACAATATAGAAGAAAATATTTTAAAATTCGATTTAAAGCTTAATACCAGAATGGATGAATTGTTTCTAAAAACAATGGATCAAATTATTTCTATTAAAAGTTTAAAACAAGTTATTGAAAGTAAAGGAATTTCTGAAGTAAAAGAATTAAAAGACCTTTTCAATGTTTATTTAGAGCAAGTTGAAAAGCATATAGCAGCCGAAAGACTGCTTGTCTTAAAAGAAACTGTTGAATCTGATTTTTTAATTCAGGCATTATTAGATCAGGGATTTTCCAGGTACAGAAATAAAGATTTTACAGAAGCTTTAAAAATATATAAAGAAATTCTTGATATGGATTCTAAAAATAAAAAAGCTATTTGTTATTTTTATGCATCTTTATACTATCAAAATCCCGGTGACAGCACTCACTATTCAGATATAAAAACCAATTTATCTCTATTGCTTGAAATAGATGTTCTTACAAAAGAGGAAGAACTAACGCTATTAAATATTCTTAAAGGAATAAGTCTGGAGGAAGGTGAATAAATGGTTAATCTCAAATATATACTATCTATAATGTATTTTGCTATTACAGTTTTTATCTGGAGTTTTGATTTAAGTCTTGCAAACCTGTACCAGTACAGTCCTGATGGTGATGAATTTCCAGAAATAGATATTACAAAGGATCTGTTTGAGGTTCTGCGGAAAACAGATACAGATGGAATACTATCTCTTTCCTGGACAAAAAACAGGGGTATTCCAAAATCTATTCTCGATGCAGCAACTTTAACTGAAGAAGAGAACAGTGATTTTATGCTCTATGGTTTTTTAAAAGTGACAGGTAACTACTATGACTTTGAAGTAAAGCTCTATGACCGTGTGGCTGGTGAAATAAAAACTGTTTTTTATTCGAAGAATACAAGTTCAGGTTATGCTGAGCTAATCCAGACAATGTCGGAGAGGATTATCACCTACTTTTACAAAATTTTGGGTGTTACCAGCCGGAAGGTGGAGGAAGAAACAGAGCGTGGTGTTATCGATATTGAAGGGGGACTGGGGTACTGGATACCTTTTTATCCATGGGCAGAAAGTCTGATGGGGCTTGCTGCAGTTCACTTCAGCAGCAGTCTGACTCCTGTAGATTCTCTTTTTGAATGGGATATCTTTACTTTTGCACTTAGCTACGGTATTGGAATGGACTATTCATTGGGAATGAATAAAGAGGGCTTTGAAAGTTACTCTATACATTCAATAAGAATGGGTTTTCCTGTTTCCTTATCTGCAAAATGGCATTACAGGAATAAAGTAGTCCTGCAGATTGCACCAGAACTTCAGCTGGACTTACTCTATCAGGACCGTCTGTATGGAAGTGTGGTAGGTGAAAAAAGTACAGTGTTTTCTTTATCTACCTCCATTGGATATGAATATTTTTTTACTGAAAAAAGACTTTCATTAGGGTTTTCCACCCGTATACATACTGCATTTTATAAAAATATACTTTTTTCGATAGAACCGTCTTTCTACGGTAGATACAGTTTTAATCCAATGGATAAAGCCTGGTCGGAAGCAGGCTTCCTGCTTGGCCATGCAACCAAGGGGAATTAAGATGAAGATTCAATTTTTAGTAATTATAGTCTTTTCACTTATTATGTTGTCATGTTCTGAAGGGCTTTTGGGAAATATGTTGCGTGTTAGCACAGACCCTTTTGTAGTAGAACCTGATGTGGTTTCTTTTGAAAAAGAGGAGACCATAAAAATTACCTGGGATGCAGATCCTGGAGCAGATGAATATATTCTTTACAAAGCAGAGGATGCTCTTACTCCGGTTTATGAAATCCTCTATCAGGGAACACAGCTGTCTTTAACAGATACTGACGTTACAGGTGAACATCGTTATCTCTATACTCTGGGTAAAGTACGGGGAACAGTGCTGTTTGGTCCTTCTGATCCGACATTTGGTGTGGGAAGTAATGTAATACAGGATAACCTTGAAGGAAATAATGTTAAAGAGAAGGCTACAACACTTGTATGGGATCTTGATGCAAACCTATATTATTACCGTTCCAATGATGGAGAGGAAATAGAAGATTTGGATTGGTATTCAATTTCCGTTCCTCCCAGGAGAAAAGCAATGATTGTTGTTACTCAAGATGGATTAGGTTCAGGAGCTGAATCCTGGATGAATTATTATCTTGAAGGCCATGTAACTGAAACGCTAATAAACAGTAATGCAATACCTGTAGAAAATTACTCCTATGAAGAGAAGACTTTTATCTTTTTAATTTCACCCAATTCTTCAGAGTTCATTGGTGATCCTACTCTTGGTGGTGGGGGCCTTATTAATTACAGGGTATCTTTAAATTCAATTCAGAGTCTTTGAGCAGGCCTGATCGTTCGCAAGCTCACTGCTCGGCTATGCAGCCAAAGGAGAATCAGATGAGAGATAAAAAGTTAATTCAATTAAATACTTTAATTATTGTATTGGTGATTATTATTACTTCAGGATGTATTGTTACTACTATACCGTCTGAAGTTAAAGATCCTGAGGATGTGACTGTAATAGAAGAGAACTCCTCTCTTTTTGTAGAGGATGGTGGTACAGGGATAACCAGTTTTGCAACAAACGATACAAAATACTCGGAACAATTCGGATACACTTTGTGGAGTCAGGAAGGTTTAGTATCTGATCCTTTTATTAACCTGAATGTGACACTTTCCAAATTAAGTGGGAACGATGTGGCAGGGTATGGTGTAGTATTCGGCAGCCATGACGATACGATGCTTGTTGTGCTTATTAATACAAAGAAAGAGTTCATAATCGGAGATTTAACAGGCAATCTTTTTACAGTATTACAATCCTGGGATGATGCACCTGGTTTAAAATCCGGTTATAACCAGACAAATATTATTGATATTACCTACGATTCGGGAACCGGAGACTTTAATTTGAGTCTTAATGGTGTACTGGTAACTATATTTCGGGATGATGACGCACCCTTTCACACTCAGGGGAAAAATGGATATATCGTTATTATTTCTCCAATGGATGATTTTCCGAACATTCCGGTTTCCATAACATTTAAAAAAAATTAGGAGCTTTTAGTCAATGAATACTATAAGAAAAAATACTGCTTTTGCATTATTGGTTTTCTTCATATTATCAATTATTCCTTTTCCCCTTATTGCAGATAATGCAGAAGTTTATAGAGATATTTTTATAGAAGAGACCCTTTCTGAGGTCTATATTCCAGTTGCAGATGAAGCTACGGTTCCTGCAAACGAGATGCAAGATCCTGACGTAGAGACGCAAGATCTTGCGTCTCTACAGCAGGAAACACATGTCTCCTTTCCTCCTCTGGAGATGTTTTCCCAAAGAATAAACCCGGATACCAGTAGCATCCTTGAATACAACGGAATTAAATTAGAGATTCCTGCCGGAGCGGTGGATTATGAAGTTACAATAGAGATAATTAAGCTTGAATTTGCCCCGAGTGTTAACGAAACAATTAAAAATGTAACAGCCGGCGCCGCATCTTATCGTTTTTTACCTGATGGTATTCACTTTAATAAGAATATCAAAATTTCAATACCATTTAGTAAGGCGGTTCTCGAATCAGAAACAGCCCTTTCCAATCTTTTTACCTATTTCTATGATGAGGCAGGCAATAACTGGGAACGCCTTCCTCGGGTGGAAATAGATAAAGAGAATGTTGTTGTTAGTCTTACAAACCATTTTACAGATATGATAAACGCTACCCTTAAGATGCCCGAAAGCCCGGGGCCTGTAAACTTTGACATTAACAGTATAAAAAACCTGGAAACTGCAAACCCGTCTTCCGGAGTAATGAGTTTGAAGGGATTAACACCGGATTCCGGAGGTTCTGCATCTTTTCAGATTCCCTTGAATATACCTCCTGGTCGAGGCAGTGCCTATCCAAACCTCGCTTTAAGCTACAACAGCGAAAGCCCCAACAGCTGGATGGGACGTGGTTTTGATATTTCCGTTCCGTCTATTACAACGGATACACGTTTTGGCCTGCCAAAATATGATGATACTGATACTTATATTTTAGGAGGTGAAGAGCTTGTCCTTACAAGCTCTTCGGGTTCAGGAAAAATCTATCGATCCCGTGTGGAGAAAGAATTCAAGAGAATAGTAAGAACACAGAGTACAGAATTTGATTACTGGGAAATAACAGATAAAAATGGAAGAGTTCAGATCTTTGGAATAGAGGAAGGGTGGATTGGTCCTGACAGAACAAATCATTCAAAAACCTATACCTGGTATTTAACAAAAGAAACAGATGCCAATGGAAATTTTGTAAGTTATATCTACGATTATGACAGTGATAATAAATATACCTACTTAAGGGAGATCCATTATTCCGGGAATAATAGTGTTAGTACCACTGATTCCGAACCTTATAAGGTTATTTTTAATACAAGTGAATTAAGACCGGACAAAAGAATAGATGCCAGGGGTACCTTTGTATCTAAACTGATAAGGCGACTTGATGAGGTTCAGATATCTTATAATGGAGATGTTTTCCGTACTTATGCCTTTGGATATGAACAAAATGAATTTGGACAAACGGTATTAAAAAGTTTTACCGAACTTGACGGCAGTGGGAATGAGTTTTATGTATACGGGTTTGATTATAATAAATTATCTACCCGGGACGCCGGTGCAGGAATAATTGCCTATGATGGGTTTGGTGAAGACGCAATTGAATGGGGAGCAGTTACAGGGTCAACTTTTCCAGGGCTCAATCAGACCCGTACTTTTGGGATTGGTGCCAGTCTCTATTTGGGAGTTAAATTTGAACTGTTAAAACATGTATCTTTTTTAAAATGGAGATGGAGAACTATTGCAGAACTCGGAGTAAGAGGGGGAGTTAACTTTTCCGGAACTATTGCAAAATCAACTCTTTTGGATATTAATGGAGATGGACTGTCAGATGCTGTATGGAGAGATGGAGGAACTCTAAAAGCTTACCCTAATACAGGTTTCGGTTTTGATACAGTAAACGAGCTTACTCTGCCGGGATTACCGGGGCTTTTAAACAGAAGTAATCAGAAGGGATTTAGTCTTGGAGTTACTGCAGGATTATTGGGCGTTAGTGGTTCTATTACCATGCAGCGGAACTGGATGAATGGTCTAAGTGTTTTTACCGACATAAATGGTGATGGGTTTATAGATTTTCTAAAGGCCGACAATGATAAGTATTACATGAACACAGTTAACAATTTTACACCAGTCAGTTTTACAAATTCTTTGGTTGAAGTTTCTCAATCTGAAAATATTAATGAAGAAGATTATCTACGTACCTATTTCAGTCAGGAACCATTACGTAAATGGAAGGCATACACAGGAGGTAGTATTGAAGTAACTCAAACTGTAAATTTAATCGATCCAAATCTGGTCTCTGATGATGGTATTATTGCTGTTACTTATCCGGAAGACGGATATCCGGTGTCATCAATAACTCTTCGTTCAGATCATCCAACAGGTTCCGATTCACGTAGTTTTGATATAGAAGATGGAGATGAGATGTTTTTCCATATGGATGCTTTAGAGGATTCCAGAGGTGATAATATTCAGTGGGATATTAATATATCATATACAGATATAAACTATTTTGAAAAACTTAATGAGACCGTAATTATATTTCCGGAAGAACATTACTTATACTCATTACCGGATAACAGGCTTGTTGATTTTTATGATTCGGAATATGTCAGATATCAGACAGATCCGTCAAGATACAGATGGGAATATACTCTGAAACAAAATTGGGAAGACTATTTTAATACAAGTAGTGGTAATGCGATAATTGAGAATGGTTTTTTTGTTCCGGCCAGGATTCCTGAAGATATCTTTGTTACAATATTCAGCAGTGCAAGTGATACTGAAACTATTTTAGATATATATGGAGAACCTGAAGACCTTATTCTCGGAGGTAAAGCAGCACTTATTGATTCATATAATTATAGGGCAGAATTTAAAGATTTTATTCGTAGAAACTCCGGTGCCAATGAGACTATCAGGGATATTCTGGCATTACAGGAACTCAGTTTGATGCAGTTGCAGGAACTTTTTTATTATAATGATTTTGAAGGTAGTAATATCTATCCTGATGAGGCTGGAGGGGTTACAAGCTATTCTAAAGTTGCTCCTTTAATAAGTATTATTCCAATGATTCATGCTGAAGGAGAAGGTGTGAATCCTGGATCCGAGTTTCTTAATGGGGAGATACTTCTTGATAAAATTTATAATGATACAGGGACTGTTGTTGTAGAGAGTCTTTTTTTGGTTCCAAATTCTGGTTCATTGGGGCTTGAAAGCAGAGGTTCTCAGGGTACATTTATGATTCCAGGCGCTGTGATAAGCGAAACAGGAAGTGGAATTAATATCAGTTTTTTTAGAAATGGAATAGAACACAGTTACGCATTAAGTCTTCATGACAGTGTACTTATAAGTATCCCTGCAATTATATTTGATAATGAAGTTCCAGGAGCTGTAACATCAGATTATATTTTTGCATATCCTGATTATAACACATTAGATCCATCTGAATTTAGTATCCTGATTGGATTACTGTCTCAGGAGGATAAGCAGTTTTTTGAAGATGTTTATATACGATACCCTGTAATATCTGATGTTGAAAGTTACAATCTAAAAGGAGATGTTAGTTCTGAAGAGTTTGAACAATTAAATACAATTATCCCTGGTGACAATCTTCCTGATGGTTATGCTTCTTTAACTCCTTTAGAGTACAACACAATTTATGAGGGGGCCTCTGCAGATGAAAAACTTTTTTTAGTAGAGGTCTATAATCGTTACCCGGTAATTCCTGATATAATAAGCTATGACCTTATTTCTGATTTAAGTGCTGAGCAGCATACACAGTTATTTCTAATACTTGATAATTTGAGTGATGATAACGATTCAATTCTCGATAAACCAGTTCTGGCAGCAAATCCGGAGCATGTCGGTATTATTGCTCTTAGTGAGTCTGAATATGATTTGTATATAGCAGGAAGCTCTGATGCTGAAGGTTTGTTTAATCAGGTGTTAAGCATAGATGCTGAAGTTTTTTATTGTTTAAAAGAGAGCCTTTCCAATGAGGAAAAACTTATAATAGAAGATATTGAAAGACGTTATATAAGAGATGAAATTGAGTTCCCTTACTATAATTACAGTGAAACAGATGATTTGTATTTTATTAAAGAGGGATTGAATGCAGTAGATGAGAATAATATATCTAACGTTTTATCCGGACTGGGCATTAGTGTTTATACTAGTCTTTCCAGAGGTTTAAAATATTTTTCCAATACCAGGCTTCCTGTATCCTACAACAATATAAATTCTATTGGGAATGTTGATAACTTAGTACCCGAAAGTAATATAGTATTGGAACACACAAATCCGGGAACTGTTACTATTCCTTATTTTGACAATCAGGGGAGAAGTTCTTATGTTGATCGATACATTCACCAGTATAATACAGAATTGGATTACAGTATGGAAAATCTTATTAGTTATCCCGAAACTATATTCAATGATGACACTCTCCCTGGTACAGATTTTATAAATGATACTGAAGAGGATAAAATTCCAAATAAATTTGAAGTTTTTAGTGGAGGTGTCGGAGGTTGGTTCTATGGTTCCTGGACAGGGTATTATGATTTTAATAAAGATCATTTGCATTCCTTTCCCCCTGTCGTTGAGGAAGGGGAAGTAATTCTTCCGAAATATTTTATATCTATGATACCGAATGTAAAAGTTGATGGTAGTTCCGGACCGGAAGTTTCAGAGATTGGGAAAAAACAGATTTTAACACTTAATGATCAAACTCTAATTGGAGATGTAAGTTCATATACTGATTCTGATTTTGATGATAATGGAAACCCTGTAAATAAAACTTATATTTTTACTTCTGCAGTAGAAGGAAATATTCTGCATGCAGACAGAAACGGGGGAGACACCTTTTTTAATATTCCAAGAGGAAGTACTTCCATATCAGGAGGCAGGATTGGAAATATCAGTGAAGCTAAATCTGAGTCTACGGATGTAAACGGTGGAATAGATGCAGGCCTTGTGTCTTTCTCATTCAGTAAAAATGAGGGAAAATCCTGGCAGTATCAGGATATGATGGATATAAACGGTGACAGATATCCTGATATAATCTCGTATACTTCCGATAAGTCCGGGTCTGGTAGTTTTTCAGTTGTAGAGGGTAATGGACAGGGGTTTTCTAATAAAGAAAACTATACAAGTCCCATTAATCATCTTTCATATAATAA
>DAOVSY010000316.1 GCA_030633365.1 Spirochaetaceae bacterium
CACGAACTCAAGCTCATATTTCCGCAGAAACATGCTGGCTTTGCTTATGGCTGTATGGCACCCTTTTCCAGGTCTATACCCGTAACTGGATGGATGAAAATGGGGATCATAAATTGGTGTTAATATGTCCAGCAAAACCTGCTGAACAACCCGGTCTCGAACTGTTGGGATTCCTAGCTTTCTTACACCTCCGTCTGGTTTAGGTATTTCTACCCTCCTTACTGGAAATGGCCGATAGCTCTTCTCCTTTAGTTCATCTACAAGACAAGTCAGATTCCTAAGCAGATCTTCAGCAAAATCTTTGATGGACTGACCGTCTATTCCGGGAGCTCCTTTCGCCGACTTTACTTTCTTAAATGCCTTTTCCAACGCTCCTACGTCCAGTAATCGTCCGTATAGCGTATACCAGATTTTCAACTCTTCTTGTCTCTGCATCTCTCTTTCTCAAAGCCTTGAATGTCGCTTCGGTTCTTCGTCCCAGATATGGTCTAGCTTTTTAGCTCAGTTATCGAGCAATATACCGCCACTCTGCCAGACTACTCCGTCAAACAGCATCATACAGTAGTACAGGTTCCACCCTTAACCACACACAGATAGCCTTGTCATATTTGACAACTTTTCGTTCGGCTTCAATCTCCTCCTTGATTCAGAAAGATTTTCATAGAAACTTCATCCCTTCGCATCTACAGCAGGCTTTTGTCTCTACTGTAGCCCTGAATACATACCAATTCAGATCATTCCGGTTTTCTCCTCCACACCATTACTGGCTTTCATTGGCCGAAATTTATTCACTACTACGGATTCATCTGCCACCTGCTGTAACATCGATTGTCAGCTTGAATCTCTTCTTGCTGTCTCTCTACCATTTTATGGATTAGGGCAGGCTTCCCCAGTTACTGTGCGTGCCCCCTGTAAACGACTCCATCCTCAATCACATTGTAGATTTAATCAGGTATTGGGCTTTGCGCTATTTTGCACGCTTACCCATCTACAATGCCGAATCAGGTTTACTTTCGCTATGTGCCGTTTGCTTCCTATTGCTTCCTTCAGACCCTGCCGTTACCAGCAACGCCCTTGCAATTCGGATTATCTTCCCCCTGATCAGGGTGATACCTCCTTCTTTCAGAAGGCAGGGTTTGCCCGCTTCGCTGGGCAAACAAAAAAGAGCCAGCTGAATAGCCGGCTCTTTATATAAAAAGGATAATGAGATTATGGATAAATAAGCGCAAAATCTCTTTCTGCAGCAGCATTTGTCCATTCAGCTGGTTCAAGTGACCAGTTCCCAATTGGAGATGGTTCTACAGTTCCTTCAGCTTCAATCCATTTCATCAGATAGTATCTAAGATCTTTAATAGTAGAAGACTTTAGACGAGCATCAATTTCTGGTTTTGTTAAACCAGAGCCTTTAGTAAGATGCCCTCCACCCCCGGTGCCTCGATAGGAGTTAAGTGCTATAAGATAAGTTTCATCCATGCTAAAACTACGACCATCAGAAAATCCTGTTATGTTAAGTCTTTCACCTGCAGGTTTGGAAACATCTACAGTATAATCAATACCTGCTGCAGAATCATAGTTGTAGTAACGTGCAGCAAGATCATAGGAATTATATCGATCATTCCAAATTAGCTGTCCGGCATCATCTCTCTTAAAGTTAAGAAGATTATCATCTGCACTCTTCATTGTGCTCATCCATCCAGCATAAGAGAACTCAAGAAAATCCTTCACTTCTTTACCTGTCAATTCCATTGTGTATAGAAGATTTTCATATTTATATAGGTTAAACATATCCCGTACATACACAGGCCCTTCGTTGATTGTTGCAATAAATGAAAGGGGGGCTGCAAAAGAAACATCAGCACCTGTTATTTCAAGCTGAATTCTGTGTAATAAACCTACGAAAGCTGAATCGCCGAACATGGCTTCTTTAGTAGATATGGTTTTTGTAAAATTACCGATTGGTTTGGCAACGTATTCCTTAACAGATTCGTAAGCTCCCTGAAATTCTGCAATAAAAACAGTATCTGCAGGAACATCTTCCATCATTACTGTTTCACCAGTTACTGATGTACTGAAAGATTTGGATTCTTCATTATATGTAAAGCTTACATTTGCTACAGCTACAGATCTGGCTGCATTCAAAGCACCAAGAATAACAACTTCCTTACCTGATGGGTCAGTGACTGTCATATTTGTATCTTTGTGATCATGTCCTGTAAAAATAACATCAAATCCGGATACAAATTCTGCAACGAGAGCAGAAGCATTTTTATTCAGTACTTCATCTTTTGTTCCACCACTGTATGTATAATCAACACCAGCATGGAAGAGTCCGACTATAAGGTCTGGTTTTTCTTTTTCTTCAATAATAGGTATCCATTTTTCAGCTGTTTCAACCATGCCCTCAAATCTTATACCAGTCCATATATCTTCTGGTAACCAGGTTGGTATTCCAGGAGTAATCATACCGAGTATAGCTATTTTTGCTCCATTTCTATGAATTACTGTGTAAGGTTCAAAATATTGTTCCCCAGTATCAGCATGAACAGCATTTGCAGCAAGCCATGGGAAATTAAAATCTTTTACAATCTGGTCATATACAGGATGTCCCGCTTCAATATCATGATTACCTATAGAACCAGCTTCATAACCCATGTAATTCATTACCTGAGCCTGAATATGTGCTTCACCTGTGTCTTCAGAGTTGTAGTAGTATACAACTGGCTGTCCCTGAAGAATATCTCCATTATCAAGAAGAACCACTTCCTGATCAAGTACAGCTCTTTCTTTATTAACATAGGTCAATACCTGTGCCAAAGATGTTTTTGATTCCCTGTCAGTAATAAAATCGTAAGGGAAAATGGCCCCATGAACATCTGATGTTTCCACAAGTTTCAGTTCGAAACTTTTTGGTGTTTGTGCTGTGGGTCCTGTCTGACATGCGCTGAAGAAAGTAAGCGCAGCTACAGATAGTACCAGCAATGTAACTAGTAATCCTTTTCTCATATTCCTCTCCTTAAATTGATTACACAGCCTAACACAGTTATTTGTAATTGCAAAGAGAAAAATGGTAAAATTTTATGTTGAAATATTTACTTTTCATATAATAATTGTATATTACGAACAAATTCGGTAAAGAAGAATAATATAAACTTAACCTATTAAAAACTATTTATCTCAAAAAGTTCTTTGGCGGAAGTCTTGTAATGCACATCTCAATCAGGATCTTATCAGAAAAAATCATATATGGTGGAAGACCTTTCTCCTGGGCAATCTCCAGCCTTAATTTCTTAAGGATATCAAAAAGGGCTTCATCTTCTCCTTTAAGCTGAATTACACCAAACAGCTACCTTGAGTTCACTGTCCGCCGAAAAACCCCTGATCCGGAACTTCCAAAGTAAAGATCTTGTCCATCAGCTGATAGAATCATCGTATTCGTAACATTGTTACCATTGGTTCCGGCAATTAGATTTGTTAATCCTTTGTTCCAGGGTTCCCAGAGATTCCCACCATTAGTACTAATAAATACTCCTGTGTATTGAGTCCCTAAATACAGGGTATCCGGATAATTTTTATCAACAATAATCTTATAATATTCCTGATCTTCCAGTCCATTTATTATAGGAAACCAATTTGCTCCGCCATCGGTACTTTTCATAACGGTTCCATGAAAATCCTCTCTTCCCCTTCCTTCATCTTCACCATTTTTTGAACATGCATACATAATATTTGGATTACGGGGATCAAAATCAATAGAAAAAACCCATTGTTCATCAGGCCAGCCCTGGTCCCACATTTCCCAGCTTGCACCGGCATTAATTGAACGATTTACTCCATTATATGTGCCGGCATAAATAATATCAGAATTTTCAGGATGAAATATCAAAGAAAATACTCCATCATTTGTCCAACCAACATTACTTTCATTCCAGGTTTGCCCTCCATCGGAACTCTTAAAAATACCTGAGGGAAATGTACCAAAATAAATTATATCCGGATCTGTGGGGTGAAAAAGCAGGGATGTATACTGATACAATGGCCTGTCATCCCAAAGAGGCCAGAAAGTTCCAAAATCTCCGA
>DAOVSY010000151.1 GCA_030633365.1 Spirochaetaceae bacterium
AAAATTAGGGAAATTAGTGTTAAATAAAGCCTCTATATCCATACTTTCATCTATTTCAATTCCTGCTGCAACCAGGTAGGCCCGGGCTTCTGTAAGCTTTTGATTTTCTTCAACCTTACCCTTTGTAGCACCATATGCAAGAGACAGCAAAAAAACAAAAAGAAAGGCAGAAACAATACTAACTATAACAGTATAAAGTAGTCCATCTTTTTTCATTTTTTCACCGCCTTTTTCTTAAGCTTGACAGCAAGCTCATCCAGAAGCGGTGCAAACATATTTCCCATTAAAATTGCGAAACTTGCTCCTTCGGGAAATAATGAAAAATCTCTAATAAGGGCTAAAGAAACCCCGACAACTATTCCATAAAGAACCTGCCCAAGGGGCTTTTTTGCTGAAGAAATGGGATCTGTAACCATAAATACTGCAATAAACAGTATTGATCCTGCCAGTAAACTCTCCAAAGGTGGAGCAGCAATTATCCCTGAATAAAATAATATACTCTGTAATACCAAAAATGAAACTACAGTTGATACAATTGATTTCCAACTGGCTGTTTTTGTATAGATTAAATAAACAGCTGCCAGAAGAATAAGAATTATTGCACTTTCACCAAATGCTCCCATTCTAAAACCTGAAATTAGATCCATAAGTGGAGGGATATTACCAACCCTCATCATTTCCAAAGGGGTTGCACCAGTAACTGCATCTGCACTCAGGGTTCCAAAATTTCCCGGAAGCATCCATCCGCCAGTCATTATTGTAGGAAAAGTTATATAGATAAATAAGCGCCCTGTAATTGCTGGATTAAATATATTTCTTCCAAATCCGCCATAAATACTTTTACCAAAAAGAATTCCAAATATTATTCCAATAGCTGCTATCCACAAGGGAACCATTGGCGGCATAGAAAGGGTATAAAGAGCACAACTAACTAATACAGCTTCTGATACTTTCTGTTTTCTTTGTTTCATAAATAAGTACTCTGTAAGAATACCTGCGGTAAAAACAACTGCAGCTACAGCAAGAGCCCGCCATCCGTATAAATAAATCGAAAAAAGAAAGATCGGGATGAGGGAATAAATAACCCTTCTCATCATAATCTGTTTCTGAAACACAAAAAAGCCTCCTGGCTGGAAATGAGTAATATACAATTTAGACATTATTGAGTATATTCAAATAAGATTATATACTAGGATGAGTTTAGGTGCAAATCTAATTTAACTCGTTTTTATTGGGGTCAAAATGATAACAACAGGTGTAATAAAAGAGATAAATAATTCAGTAATCTCAGTCGCATTGTTTGAGGCCGGTTCATCTTGTGGTTCGGGAAATTGTGCCAGCTGCAAAGGATCAAAAAAAACATTTAAAGTATTAAATACAAAAGAACTTCCTATTAAACCTGGTTCATTTATAGAGATGGAACTTTCAACCGCAAAAACATTTTTTGCTGCAATCCGGGTTATTATATTTCCACTACTGCTGTTTATAGCAGGTTTTATAATTACTGGCAGTGTTCTGGGAAAATCTGAAGGATTACAGGTTGCAGGAGGATTTGCAGGTCTTAGTATTGGATTCTTATTTAACCTGTTAGTTTCAAAAAAATATAAGCTCAGAGAAATGCCTGAGATTGTAAAAATATTGTAGATTAATATTTACTCTACCATTGTTGAAAAACGCTGACTCTGGTCACGACCATTATTTTTTGCATAGTACATTGCTTTGTCTGCAATTTTAATTAGTGAATCAACATTCCCCAATTCTGATGATTTAAGTTCTGCACAACCATTACTTATTGTAATCCTTGAACTTGATCCATTAATTTTTAAACTTGATTTTACTGATTTTCTTATACGCTCTGCAATTTCATAAGCATCGGATTCATCACTCTGGGGCAGGAGAATGACAAACTCCTCTCCTCCATAACGGCAAAGAAAATCAGAATCACGTAACCCGCTTTTTATAATAGATACCAGGTTCTTAAGTATTGTATCGCCCACCTGATGTCCAAAATCATCATTAACATTTTTAAAATAATCAATATCCAGCATTATTATTGAAAACTCTGTACCATAACGTTTATAAAGATTTTCCTGCTGTAAGGCATATTCATAAAAGGATCGTCTATTATGTGCACCTGTTAGAGGATCTATTGCCGCAAGTTCTTTTACTTCTTCATATATTCTTGCATTTTCCAAAGCTACAGCAACATGACTTGCAAATGATTTTCCCAGTTTTATATGATTGTCAGTAAAATATTTTTTTTCTTTACTGTCAAATGTCATCATACCTATTGCTTCATTTCTCATAAGTAAAGGTATTCCTATCCAGGATTCCCCCAGATACTCAGCTGAATTAATTTTAAAAGATAATTTATTTTTAGATATATCTTTGATTACAACTGGTTCCTTTGTCTCTATAACAATAGTATTTGGATTATCACCTGGAATTGGAAATTTTAATCCAAGAACCTTATCCGGTTCTTTCCAGCCACCACCTCCAATAATTGTAAGATGATTATCTTTTAAAATTTGCACAGAAGCAGTATCGTATGGAATAACCTTTTTAGCCTGATCAAGTATAGCTTTCAAAGTTTCACCAAGATCCAGAGAAGAAGTAATAATGGAACTAACCTCTCTTAAAGTATTAGCTTCTATTACACTGGCTTCAGCCTCTTCCCTTGCTTCATGAGCCTGAACAAGAGCTTTCTCAAGAAGTTCTTTTACTTCCATTTCCTGAGTAATATCAGAATCAAATCCAATATACTGCCTTACATATCCTTTCTCATTGGTTGTTATTGAAACTGTAGACGATAATAACCAGTGCCAGGATCCTTCCTTTGAACGAAACCTGAAAATTACTTTATTTACATCTTCCCCTTGAGAAGCAGGTAATATACTTTGATCCTTTACTTTTTGAAGATCATCAGGGTGCACAAGTTCCAAAAATCCAACATTAAGCATATCATCTTCTGTATACCCCAACTTATACCAAAGATCATTCGGAAACACTTTGTTGTTTTCAACATCGTTTATAAAAAGACCAATTTTTCTCATTTTCCCAAATAATTCATTTATATAATCATTTTGAAATTGAAAAGCAGATAGAACTTTTTCTATTTTCTTCTTAGGTAAATCCGTTTTTAGACTGTTAAGTAATTCCAGTAGAGAAGAATTTAAAAAGAGGTTAATATCTTTATTACTTGTTTCAGGATTTTTTTGCATAATATCTTAAGTAAGTATATTAGAATTTAAGGAATTATCAAGTAGAATAGTATGTCTTAACATAAGACTATTATATATTAGAGAAATGCGAATTGTCACAATATTACTTAAAATGGGATGTGCGGGGTTATAGAATGGCGACAGAGTTTAAAATTGCATTTATAAGCGGAAAACTGGGAGATGTTGACGGAGTATCTCTTGAAGTAGACAAGTGGATTGAAGTGCTCCTGAAAGAGGGACACGAGGTTTTTACCATTGCCGGGAAGTATGCAAATTCTGTACAAGGTATAAAACCTGATAATCAGTTTCTATTGGAACATCTCCGGTTTGATTCTACCCTGCAAAAACACTATGAAAAGATGGTTTTTCCCTATCTTACCAGACAGCCTACCCATTTAACATCAGGAACCAGGGATCAATTACTGGAAGATATGATGGTAAAAGGAAAGGAATTAGGGGAAGATATATTTCAGATAATACAGAACAATAATATAGATGTAATTGTTGCACAGAATACCAATGCTATGCCTATGACCCTCCTTGGAGGTATTGCTGTTTATAATCTTCTAACTGAATATAAGATAGCAACAATATTCCACCATCACGATTTCTGGTGGGAAAGAAGCAGGTTCAGTCAAAACAGAATAGAAGGACTGTTAAACAAAATAATGCCTCCATCTGATCTTGGCTCTGAGCATGTAGTTATATCCTCCTATTCCGCCCATATACTCAGCTCCATAAAACGTGTAATTCCTACTGTTATTCCTAATTGTGAAAATTTTGAAAAAGCTGCTGTTTTGGACAGTTATAACAGCCATTTTAGGGAAGATCTGGGTTTTAGTGAGGATGATATTCTTTTTATACAACCGACAAGAATTGTTCCAAGAAAAAGAATTGAGGATTCTGTTCGTCTTGTTGGTATGTATGGACAGAAATACCCTGAAATAAAGGATAGGATTAAGTTCGTTATTTCTCTCTATCAGGGTGATGAACTGGATGATTCATATATAGAATCTATTAAAAATCTTGCCAAAAGTGAAAATGTTGATATGTATTTAATTTCCGACAGAGTTTCATCAATTAGAATGATAAACGGGAAAGGAGAAAGACTCTACACAAGCAGAGATGTACTTTTAAATGCAGACCTTGCCTTGTATCTGCCTAAGTGGGAGGGGTTTGGGAATGCTTATCTGGAAGCCGTTTCCTGTCGGGTTCCAGTTGTTATCTCAACTTACCTTGTATATAAAACTGATATAAAATGTGCAGGATTTAATAATATAGAGATAAGAGATGAATACAATGAAGAAGGCCTTTTAAATATCCCTGAATCTGTTCTAAATAACATTCATCTTATCCTGAATAGTCAGGAAGAAAGATATAAAATGACAAACAATAACTTCGAAATAGGATTAAAAGAATTTGGATTTTCTATACTGTCTGAAAAATTAAATGGTTTACTGGATTCCTACCAGGATGAAATTCGTGCATCCAGAAAAAGACTGCAGAAAACTAAAAAGAATTATGCCGTGTAGGGAAGGGTTTAAAACCCTTCCCTACACACCCGGATCAACGCTACTGTCCTTTTTTACTGGTGAAATTTTTGTATTCTATATAAATTGCTTATCGATTTTTTCTCTTATTCCAAACTCCAATCCAAAAAAGAACCTGCTGTCAGTACCATAATTACTCTCCACTTTAAGCTCTCCTCCCATTAGGCTTACCAGATTTGAGCTAATTGGTAAGCCAAGTCCTGTTCCTCCAAACTTCCTGGTTCCGGAGCTATCTGCCTGAGTAAAAGCCGCAAAAATCAGTTTCTTCTTCTCCTCTGCTATCCCTATCCCAGTATCTCTCACCGAAAACAAGACCGTAAAGGTGGAAGCATCCGCTGCAATTCTTATTATCTCTAAAATAACAGAACCTTTTTCAGGAGTAAATTTAAAAGCATTGTCCAGCAAATTGGTCAGGACCTGACTGATACGAAGAAGATCTCCCCATACCTTAGCTGGAAGAGCAGGATCTATTGAAGCAGAAAATGTAATATTTTTTATATCTGCTTTAGTTGTAAAAAGCCCAATTAGTGAGTCAAAATCCCTATGGAAGTCAAAATAAACCTCATCCAGCTCCAGTTTACCACTTTCAATTTTAGTAAAATCCAGAATATCATTAATAATAACAAGAAGGTTTTGACCTGCATCCTTTATGGTAGTTAGTTTATCCTTTTTCCAGGGATCATCCTCTGCTTTTATCAACATATTGGTAAATCCCAACACAGCATTCATAGGAGTACGAATTTCATGGCTCATATTTGCCAGAAACTCACTCTTATATTTGTTGGCTGTTTCTGCCTCATCTTTAGCTATTTCAAGCTCCATTGAGCGTTCTTTGACCAGTTCTTCAAGGTGGTCACGATAATTGCTTAATTCTACTTCAATCTGCTTCTGTAAAGTAATATCTTCTACAATACCTTCAGTATAAAGAAGTTTACCTGCATCATCAAAAACAGGACGACTGTAAAGGAACACCCACAGAATACTCCCATCCTTGTGGTATAATTCAAGCTCCACTTTGTCTGACGTTTTATCTTTCTCCTCCAGAAAAACCAGCTCTCTTCGTTGTTTCGGTTTGACATAGAGCTGATTCTCAATATCTGTTATAGATGTAATAACTTCCATAGGAGAATCATAACCCAGTATTTTGGCAAGGACCGGATTAACACTAATATAACGACCTTCCGGAGTAGATTGATATATACCTACCTTTGCATTTTCAAAAATACCACGATATTTCCCCTCTGCTTCCCGAAGTTCCTCCATCTGTATGGTAATTTTCTGACCCATTTTGCTAAGGACAGTAATAAAATTGCGAAATTCACGATAAGCTACTGGTTGCAATGGAGGGCTATATTTCCCGTCAGCATAAGAATGAACAATTTTATTGATATTATTAAAAGATTTTTTAATAAATCGACCCAGAATGATTCCGGAAAAAATACTTGAAAATAAGAATACAACACTTACTATAAGGATGCTTAACCAAAGCGATTGTCTATTATTCTCAATAGAACTACGGGGTGATAATGAAATATCAAGATTGGCAAGCAATTCCTCATTATGAAAGATTTCTACGTTTCTTTTTATAAGATTCTTATCAGTTCCCTCTCCCTCTTCAACCAGAATTTCACCGAAAGCATCGGTTATTCTTATATTTACAATAAGATCGTTACTAATATAGGATTGACATACTCCTTCCAGATATTCAAGATCGAGATTCCAAAGCGGAATTTCAAGAGTATCTTCAAGAAGTAAAATGTACTCATCTGCTTTCTTCTCGAGTACTGTCATTGCCTTTTGAGATAGATTGATATAACTCAACCATACAACTATTATCGAGACAACCACTATAACCAATACACTTTTGATGGTTATATCCCAAATAATTGATCGGGATTTTAGATCTATTTTAGTTTTTATTTGTTCAAAGGCATTTTTAGAAATATTATCCATATATATTTATTCACTTAAATTATATGCAGCCAGTATGTTTTCATATATACCATTCATCTTGATTTTTTCCAGTGCACTATTAAATTTATCCAAAAGACCTATAGTTCCAGGATACTCTCTGGATACAATCAGGTGTAAGGCATCGGTGGAGAGTGGTTCCGGTAATACACCGAAATTATCAATTTCATCAGGATAATTTGCCATTATCAATTGCCACCCTACAAGTTCATTCATAGGAAATAATTCGATTCTTCCCATCTTAAGCTTCTTCAAAGCATCAATAGGCTTACTCACATAGTCAACCTCTACACCAGCATTTTTAAATATCTCTTCATAAAAATATCCTATTAATCCGCCGATCTTATATTGTTTAAGATCCTCTATAGTTTTAAATTTATAGTTATCATTTTTATAATAAAACAACTTCGTTGAAGAATAAGCTATTGCATCTGAGAACATAACATCCTGGGCCCTCTCTTCTGTATAGGAATATGGGAAAGCAGCCCATA
>DAOVSY010000522.1 GCA_030633365.1 Spirochaetaceae bacterium
GGTGCAAATTTTTTCAATTCCTTTCTTGGAGAAAATTCAACAGTCAGCTGCTGTGAAGTCAACAGCTCAATGGTTCTTCCCTTTCATGAGCAGCACCACAATAATTCATTTCTAATAGCTTCCCTCCTTAAGGGACAGTCCAATATTGGGGCTGGATCAACAATTGGTTCTAATCATAACTCCCGAAGCGCTGATGGTGAAATTTCAGCAGGACGGGGTTTTTGGACAGCACTCAGTTCAAGTACAAAACATAACTGCAGTTTTGCTTCATTTACCATCCTGGCAAAAAACGATTTCCTCCATGAAATGAAAGTACCAACCCCTTTCTCACTTATTTCTCTGGATCATCATACAAACTATCTCCAGATAATGCCTGCATATTGGTTTATGTATAATATGTATGCCCTGACCCGTAATTCCGGGAAATTTAAAACCAGAGATAAAAGAATTGATAAAAGTATTTTAATTGAAACGGATTATCTGGCGCCGGATACAGTAGAAGAAATTTTTAATGGAATTGAGTTTCTCGAAAAATGGGCAGCAATGCTAAGTAAAGATGGAAGAGATCCCGGAATAAACCTAAGAGAAAAAGGAAAAACCATCCTTGAAAAGGAACAACTGGATCCCGATCTAATGGAGATTGATCCTGGAGTTCTGGAATACTCGACTAATCCTGTCAGAATAATAAAACCTGTTAAAGCCTATAAGGCATATAAAGATATGTTGATCTACTACTCTGTCAAAGTACTCTGTGAGTATGCAGATAAAAATAACCTTGGTTTCAAAGAACTTAAAAAGAAATTTCAAAATAGCAGACGCTGTAACTGGATAAATGTAGGGGGTCAGCTTATACAAGAGGATGATCTAAATACATTAATTGGAGATATTAAAGATAATAGAATTACAAGCTGGGAAGAAGTTCATCTAAGATATCGCGAATTTAGCAATTCATATTTTGAAAAAAAGACTGCCCATGCATATGCTTCCATGAAGGATCTATTTAATAATAAAACAATAAATACAAATATTTGGAATAATACTTTAAAAGAAGCACTGGATATCAACAAAAAAATAAATAACTCAATAAATCAAAGCAGAATGAAAGATCATACAAATTTATTCCGGCACATAACTTTTTCATCACCCGAAGAAGGTGAAGCAATTTTAGGAAAATTAGAAAATAATACTTTTTTAATAGAAGCTGCTAAAGACAGTGCCAATTTGGATAAACTTATAAAAAAATACATTATTAAAGAAGGTAATTAGCCCTCTTCATTAACAAGAAGGTCATAGATTCTTTCAAGGTCATCCAGAGAGTAATAGTCAATCTCTATCTTTCCCTTCTTAAGTCCGCCCTTTACAGTCACCTTGGTTCCAAGTACATCCAGAAATTTCTGTTCTATTCTACTAATTTCAGGATCCTTACTGGCTTCGACCTTAGTACTTACTGAAGGAGTTTTCCTTACTCCATTATTAAGATCACCTGCCTGCCGCTCAGATTCTCTTACAGAAAGTCCAGTTGATAATATTCTGGAAAACAGAATTCGCATATCAGAAGGGTTAAGAGCAGATAAAATTGCCCTTGCATGGCCTGCAGAAATGTCACCCTTTATAAGTGATTCCTGCATATCTTCCGGAAGTTTTAATAGTCTTAAACTGTTGGCAATAGTCGATCTCTTTTTTCCTACCTTCTGTGCAACAGCTTCCTGGTTCAAATCCAGATTATTCATTAGAGACAGATAAGCCTTTGCCTCTTCAATGGAATTAAGATCTTCTCTCTGAATATTCTCTATTAAAGCAATCTCTAATTTTTGTTCACGGGTATACTTTCTAACAAGTCCAGGTATTGTATCCAAACCTGCAAGCCTGGAAGCTCTAAACCGTCTTTCCCCGGCAATAATTATATATCTGTCACCACTTTTTTCAAGAATAATTGGTTGAATTACACCCTGTTCCTTAATAGAATCTGCCAGTTCTTTTAAAGCTTCTTCATCAAATGTTTTCCTGGGTTGATCAGGATTGGGAACTACAAGTTTAATCTGTATTTCTGTAACACCTTCGTTAAAAGATGATTCCGACTCATCCTCATACTGCTTTATAAGAGAATCCAGCCCTTTTCCCAATGCTCTTTTAGACACGATTCAATACCTCCAAAGCAAGTTTTTTATAACTTTTTGCACCAATACAAGTCATATCATACTGATTTATTGGCACAGAATGTGAAGGAGCTTCGGATAATTTAACATTTCTTGGAATAACAGTTTTAAAAACTTTCTCTTTAAAATAACCAGTAACTTCCTGAACTACCTCATTAGCTAA
>DAOVSY010000123.1 GCA_030633365.1 Spirochaetaceae bacterium
CCCCCATCTTTTTCTTTTAAATCGGATCTAATTAAATTTATGGAAGATTGTGGTGAAGCTTTAATTGTTCATAGTAAAGAAAATAAATTTTTTCAGCAAAGCCTTTTAACTGAGGATATGAGCAGTGCTATTGTGTTACCACTAAATACTGCTAAAAGAAAAATTGGCATTTTAATAATGAACTCTAAGAAAAATAATTATTATGGTAAAAACAGACTCCATTTCCTTGATGCTTTTACAAGACTTTCAGGAGGGATGGTACACAATGTTGAACTTTTTCAGGAAGTTAAACAAAAACTAAAAGAAATTGAAAACCTTCAACGGTACCAGGAAAGTATTTTCAGCTCAATGACTAATTTACTTATTACTACAGACAGTAAAGGTAATATCCATTACTTTAACCAGGCTGCCGCTGAAAGATTGGGATTAACTGAAAAAAATATAGATAATAATCTTGGATCCTTTTTTAATAAAACATTAAATAAAAAAATATTAAATGAAGTTATATCTACAGCAGATTCTCATAAAGAAATTTTGGGCCTGGAAGGTATATACAATAATAAAGATATGGAAATGGACTTCTCTTTAAACGTTTCTCCATTAAAAAGCCGTATGGGAAAACATGAAGGATTAACTCTTCTTTTCACAGATCAGACAAAAGAGCAGGAATTAAAACAAAAAGCCAATATGGCAGTGGAAGAAAGAAGAATTGTTAAAGATATGTTTTCCAGATATATGTCTGCAGATGTACTTAAAAATCTAATGGAGTCTCCGGAACTGGTTCAACTGGGAGGAAGTAAAAAAGACGCTACTGTCTTTTTTGCAGATATTAGAGGATATACATCATTCAGTGAAGGGAAAGAACCTGAATATATTATTGAAATTTTAAATGAATATTTTAGTGAAGCAGTAGAAATTGTCATAAAATATAATGGCTATATAGACAAGTTTATTGGTGATTGTATAATGGCTGCCTGGGGAGTTCCAGTTGTTAATCCCGATAAAGATGCTATCTCCGGGGTGGGTTGTGCAATTGAAATTCAGGAGCTTGTAAAATCTAAAACTCGAAATTTTTTCCATGGTAAAGCATCTCACCTTCAGGTTGGAATTGGAATGCATAGTGGACCATTAATTTCAGGAAATCTTGGAAGCTCACGAAGAATGGATTATTCCGTTATTGGAGATACTGTAAATATTGCAGCCAGACTGGAAGGGGTAGCCCAGGCTGGAGAGGTTATTATTACCCAGCAGACCAGAGATCTTATTGGCGACCGTTTTAAGTTAAAAGAATTAAAACCTGTTAAAGTTAAAGGTAAAGATAAAGCTCTGCATATTTTCAGTGTATTAAAGCAAGTGAGTTAAGTTTAGAAAGGAGAACAAATGGATAAATTATTAAGTACAGTATATGAACTACCACTTTGGATTCTAATAGGCACAGGAATATTAGCAATTGCACTTATAACAGTTATACTTATATTTATAATTCTTAGAAAAAAAACAAAGACCTTCATAAAATATCTTGAAGAAGCAATGGGAAATGATAATTTTTCAAAAGATTTATATTCCCCGGATTTTATTAAAAGACATTCTAAAAAAATAGAAAGCTTTGCAGATAGAAAAAGTTTTAAAATTATTTCACTTTCCGGTCTTAATGGGATTTGGATACAACAACTGAATGAAAATCCAAAAGAGCAAAATATAAAAAGAATATTGAAATATATCCCGGAACAGGGATTATTCTCATGCTTTCTTGCTGCTCTTAAAAAACCGCATCTAACAAAACTTCTTTTGAACTATCTTGGAGAAGAACCAGGAAGCCTCCGCCAGTTACCTTTAAGCAGCTCCGGAGAACCCTTTGACGGGAAATCTGCAATGTCAATTTTAACAAATAGAATGGATGAAATAAGAGAAATGGCAGGAGATCCTGAATGGCCTGTCCGTTATTTTGCTATAAAACTGCTTTTAGCAGAAGGATCAGACAGGTCAAAAAGAGGAATTTTTGAAGCCTTTGAAGACCCCCATCCTCTGGTACGAAAATCTGTTATTGAAGAATGCATTATAGATGACAGAGTCAAAATCTATGATATTCTTAAAATGCATCTACTTGATGATCCCAGTTTCGAAGGAAGAGAATCTGCCCATAAAAGAATAAATATAGATTTTGAAGATATCCATAGAGTTGATTATTCATCCCTTACTTCAGTGCAGGCTTTGCATGCTCTTGAGTTTCTTAATAAAAACAACGAAAAGGATATTAATGCAGCTTTGAACTTCCTGGAAGGTAAAGATCTTGAATTAAGATTCCCATCAGCAATTTTTTTACAGGAAGCGGGTATTCTTGGTAGTATGCTTAAAAAAGTAAGTTTTAAAGATACCACTGAAATGGATAGAACAAGGGGAATGCTGACTAATGCTGCAGAAGTAAAAACCACAGGTTTTTTAAAAGAAAATATTGATACTCCTGCATCACTGTATACAGCTTTGTTAATACTAAAAAATACCGGAGATAAAGGTTTTATTTCAATTTTTGCTGAAAAAGTATTTCAAAAAAATGATGAAATTGATAATGATATTTGGAAAGCTGCAGTCGAATGTATTAAAAAAAGAGGTAATGAATCTGCAATTATTGTTTTAATTAAAGAGCTGAAAAAAGTTAAATATGAATCAGATAAAACTAATTTCATACTACCAAGTCTGCCGCTAAATATTGAACATTTAAGTTTTGTTGTTCTTATTGAATTATTAACAGATGATAAATTTACAGCCCGAACTGAACTTGTTAATGCCATCTCATTAATCTCTGAAGATATTGTAATACCCGAGCTATTTAAAATACTTAAAGGTGGACGTACTGCCTTTTCTCATAAAATACGAATTTCTGCATTACAAATATTGGCCAAATATAAACTTCCATACTGCATTCAGCCTATTATAGAACAACTCCCAACATTACCTGTAAATGAAGCAAAAGAGTTCTCGGCTCTTCTAACAGACTTTGCAGGAGAAACATTTGACAACAGAGTTCTTAAATTATTAAAACAACCAGATGGAAAAGTTAGAGCAGCTGTAATTGCAAGCTTACCTGGAACTAAAAAAAAGGTATTTATTAAACATATAAAAGAAGCTCTTTCTGATGCAGATCCGGAAGTAAGAATTGCAAGCATTTGGGCATTATCAGATTATGAAGAAACTAAAATGCTCAATCAAAGCTTTGATATGTTAAGAGATCCTGTTGAAAGAGTAAGAATTGCAGCGGCAGAAACTCTTGGCAAATTTGCCAACCCGGACAAGTTAAAAATTTTTTCCGAATTACTGCGGGATGAAAATGAAGTACTTGAAGTTAAGAAATCTGCAATAGAGGGATTAAGTAGATCTGATCAAAATAAAGCTGTTGATATTTTAGTTGAACTTATTGATGAAAATGAAATACTTGAAGATACAGCAATCCTGGCACTTTCTGTTAAACCATCAAAAAAAACTATTACAAGAATTATTGAAAATATGAAAGATTCATCACCTGTTCTTAGGGATAAAATGATGAAAATATTTAAATTAATGGGAGAATCGGGTGAAGAAGCTCTAAAAAAATTACTTGCAGAAGATATTGCTTCACTTAAAGATTCAATAACAGGGATCCTGGAAACAACAGGTTATGTAGAGCATGTAATTAGAAAACTATCCCATAGGGATCCTCGGATTAGACGTTCAGCTGCAGAATTTCTCTCAATATTAGGAACAAAATCTGCATTCAGAGGAATTGTTCTTGCTGCAAGAGATCCGGACCAGGAAGTTAGAGTAAAAGTAACAAGAGCTCTGGAAAAACTGAGTAGTAAATCCGGAGAAAAAATCTTGGAAGCTCTAAAAAATGACCCTGACAAAAGAGTAAGAAAATTCACACTTTGGGCAATGGCCAGAACAAAAGCAAAAAGAATAGAGGATTAAGACCATAAGGTGCAGGCATGCCTGCACCTTACGGGATAGCCTTAGAAGGATCGCCTTCTTGACGGACGACCACCACTGCCGGAAGGTCTTCCCCCACCATAGTTTGGACGGCCTCCTGAAGGTTTGCCACCACCATGACCACCTCGTCTGGATGGTCTTTGATTATATGATGGAGCCTTGTCTGAAACTTCAATATTAACCTTTCTACCTTTATAATGAACTTTCTTAAAAGAGCTTATAAGGAGGTCTACATGAGCCTCATTTACCTCAAAAAATGAAAAGTTTTTTAGAAGATCTATTTTACCAATTGGAATATTTTTCCTTCTGGTTGCATCATTTATAAGACCAATCAAACCTGGGACAGTAAGTTTATCCATTTTTCCCAGGTTAATAAACAATCTTACATCACCTGGTTTTGATGCATGAATTTGTTTCCTTCCATTTCTATTTCGATCATTATCCTCCGGTGCAACAATATCATTTGCATCCTGATAATAATCCAGAAATCTATTAAATTCCAAAGAAACAAAATGCTTAATTACAGACTCTCTATCCAAATTTTCAAGTTTTTTAAATACATCAGGAAGATATTCACCTATTAATTCTTCATTAATATCAACTTTATTAACCCTGTCTATTAGATGTAAAAGTTGTTTTTCACAGACTTCTTTACCTGTTGGAATACTGGCACGAGTAAATTGCTTACCTAATTTATTCTCAATATGTTTAATTGAATGTCTTTTCCTTGGACCAACAAGAGCAATAGAAATTCCCTTTTTACCAGCACGACCTGTTCTCCCACTTCTATGAATATAAGTTTCCGGATCATCAGGAAGTTCATAATTTATTATATGAGTCAAATCACTTACATCGATTCCTCTTGCTGCAACATCAGTGGCAACAAGCATTCGTAAGTTCTTTCTTCTAAATTTTTGCATAACATAATCACGCTGAGCCTGGGAGAGGTCCCCATGGAGAGAATCTGCACTATAGCCATCCTGAATTAGTAATTCTGCCACTTCCTGAGTATTATTACGGGTTCTGCAAAATACTATTCCATTTATATCAGGATTCATATCTGCAATTCGTTTCAGAGCTTTATATCTATCTTTATTTGAAACCATATAATAAATATGGGTAACATTATCGGCTCCTTTATTTTTTGTTCCTACCGTAATTTCTTCAGGATCGGTCATATATTTACGAGCCATTCCTGCGATTTCTTTCGGCATGGTAGCCGAAAACAAGCATGTTCGTTTATTTTCTGGAGTTTCTGCAAGGATACCATTTAGTTCATCTCTGAATCCCATATTAAGCATCTCATCAGCTTCATCCAATACAACAGTTGTTACAGAAGAAAAGTTAGTTTGTTTTCTCCTGATAAGATCCAGCATTCTGCCTGGAGTAGCAACCACAACATGTGCACCCCTTTTAAGTCCTCTAATTTGAGTATCAATGCTGGAACCACCATAAACAGCAAGAACATTTAAACCTTTTTTATACTTTGAATAATCTGCCAGATCACCGGCAATCTGCATACAAAGCTCTCTTGTAGGGCTTAAAATCAGTGCCTGGGTAACTTTCTTAGAAACATCTACAGTCTGCAGTATAGGTATTCCGAAGGCAGCAGTTTTTCCAGTTCCTGTCTGAGCCAGAGCCAAAAGGTCTTTTTCACTTTTAAGTAATATTGGAATAGCTAATTCCTGTACTGGCATTGGATTTTCATAGCCAAGATCGACTAATCCCTTAGTAATTATGGGATCAACACCCATTTCTTCAAATTTATTCATAATTCCACCCTGTTCTTTGAGATATATTTAAGACATAGGCTAATTACAAATCTTACAGAATAATAAATTATACAGACAGTATACAAGATCTAATTACTTATAGAATAAGCAGTAAGGAATATCGCAAAAGGCCTCTAGCTTTTTGTGGATAGTAGTCACTTTAAATCTAATTGTCAATACCAATAATTCAAGTGTCCTTGACGCATATCCAATATAATGATAAATTCCAGTATCTGGAGAAACTGGAACTATTATGGAAATTAAACTTAAGAAGTATTCTACAACTTACATTCTTGAAGTAGTAGGAGACATGGATCTTTACAGCTCTTTTGAGCTTAAAAACGTTGTTACAAAAATGCTTGCAAAAGATATTAAAAACTATGTAGTTGATCTGGCTAAGGTTGATTATATTGATTCCAGTGGGATTGGGGTACTTATTCATATCTACAGTAATATTAAAAAAATGAATCGTATTCTTAAAATTTCCAATGTACATGGATCTGTTGAAAAAGTTATAAAACTTACAAAACTATCACAATATTTTCCAATTGTCGGATCTGTAAAAG
This sequence comes from Spirochaetaceae bacterium, assembly GCA_030633365.1. The sequence continues at coordinate 6,299 of DAOVSY010000123.1, forward strand.
AAGCTCTTCTTCAGATCGAACAAGCTAAAAAGGTACAGTAATGGCATTTGAATACAAAGAAATAATAATCGATGATAATAATAAGCTTCTTGACAGAAAAAATTTATTTTATAAGGAATTTGAATCCGACTTTAGACAGGTTAGATTCTTTTCTATGGTTGTGGTACAAAAAGCACCACCTGAGATTAAGGAAATAAATCTCCTTGAACAACAAATAAGTGAATTAATTAAAAATGCTGTAAAACATGGCAACAACAAAGATATAAATAAAAAAGTTAGAGTGTGGGCTGCTTTTGATACGAGCTATGCTCACGTTATTGTCGAGGATGAAGGCGAAGGTTTTCAAAAACTTGAAGATTGGAATGAGTTTAATAAAAAGCGAAGTGAATGCTTTGAAAATCAGGACTTTGATGCAATGGAAAAATATTTTGCATATAGAACAGACAAAAGTGATGAAAATGATGGTGGAAACGCACTATTTGCCACTCTTGAGTATTGGGATGGTGGTGTAGTTTTTAATAATAAAAAAAATTGCATTGCGGTCTATAAAAACTTTGAAAAAAAGAAACACGGCATAGATCTAAACCAATCAGCTAACTAATGAGTCCGGAAAAGAGGTCTAATATTAACTTACCTCTAATTATTACTTTTACAGATGAAGGAGTTCTATTCTTCAGAAATCATAATAAAAGACTCATAAAAAAAAGATTATCTAATAATACTCTTGCTTATGGAATGAGCCTTGAGGAATTTTCAGCTTCTTCCATTCAAAATATGATAGTTGCCAATTATGTATCCCGTATAGAATTGTCCAGAACAGCATTTACAGCAAAACGAAGTGAAATAATGGATATTTCAAAATTAATTTTTTATGGAATACTTTACAGAAGGTTCACAAAAATAATTACAAAAAGATTTCTTGGTTCATTATTTGTTGAAAGCTGGAACCGGTCAAACCCAACCAAAATTATGGATGAAAATACAGTTTTGAATAATACCTTTGGTGGAAATATTCCAAATTTAAAGAAAGACTTAATTGATCAAATTAAAAATAAAATTATAATAACTGCAGTATCCAGTCTTCCAGGTATTAATGACCTTACGGATGAAGAAGTAACAAAAACAAAACAGACAGCTAAAAAATTCCTTGATAATCTAAATTCAATACTGTGGTATATTTTATCTGTCTCTCAGGGAAATCAGGACTATATTCAGCTTCAGAATGATGCAACTGAAATACTAATTAAATACCTGGAAAAATCGAGAATTGCTGAGTATCTTTCATTAATGATAATGGAATTTGCAATAAATGCAGAAATAAGTCAGCTAAAAAAACTTTCAAAGCAATTATATAAAAATAAAATTGATTTTGGAAGAATTATACATAATACAACTATACGAAATGAGCTTATAAAATTTTTAGAAAGTCGAAATGAATTCCTAACTCTCTCATGGAAAATTAGAGGTAACGCAAACTCTATTGGAACAGAGAATAAACTTCAGATAATGATCTACAACAAAGATAATGAGTATAAAAAACTAAAGCAAAAAATAGTAGCCCAAAAAACTGTTGATATTAATAAAAAGTCACTAATAGATTTTTATCAGGATGAGTTGGAAGATGAATTTAATTCTGATCTTGGCTTGCATTATTTATCATACATGAAGGAAGCCTGTAAGGAACAACAGATCTATTTTGATTCCCACATGGATCAGGTAACAGATACTGACCTTAATATTATAACACTGTCCCTGTTGTTCCAGTAGGGACAATTATATCGCCTTCATAATTAATAATGTCTGATCATCATGCTGACGGGAATCAC
>DAOVSY010000306.1 GCA_030633365.1 Spirochaetaceae bacterium
AGAGCAGATGAAGAAGTACTAAAGATAAAAGCAGTTACTCAGGCAGAAAAAGGATTTGAAGTAGCAAAATTAAACAGACAAAAAGCTGAAGAAGATGCTGCAGCAGATCTTTTAATAAGGGAAGCAGAAGCTCAGGGAGCGACCTTACTGGTTAGGGCTGGATTAACACCAAAAGATAAAGCTGAACTTGATAAAGAAACAGCAATTGGAGTTGCAGCTGAAATGGCTAAAATTCAGCTGCCTGAAGTAATGATATTTGGAAGTGGGGAAGGTTCTCCAACAAACCCGTTCGATGCAATTGGTCTTGAAGCATTTATGAATATTTCAGAGAAAATATCAGATTCTAAAACAGAATAAGAAGTTAAGGATATAATTTTGGTAATACCTGTACTGGTAAAAATTCTTGTTTCACTAAGTATTATTCTTATTGTTAACAAATTGATCAAAAATCTTGCTGTCTCCATTCTTGCAGGAACAGCCACCCTGGCAATTTGGTCAGGTCATTCTATTTCTACAATAGGATTAATTGCCTGGACAGAATTTTACAGTATAGATAATGCCATGCTGTCTACAATTATTTTTCTTGTTATCTGGCTATCATCCCAGATGGCAAAAGCCGGTATTATGGGAGATCTTGTTAATACAATTAAAGCAAAACTTTCTGTAAAGGGAGCTATTGCAGTTCTACCGGCAATCATAGGCCTTCTTCCAATGCCTGGTGGAGCAATTTTCTCTGCACCTTTAGTAGATGATTGTGATGAGAATTCCATAATTGATCCTGTTTTAAAAACAAAAATAAATTACTGGTTTAGACATATATGGGAATATACATGGCCTTTGTATCCGGGATTAATTTTAACTTCAAATATTGTTAATCTTCCAATCTGGCAGCTCTTTCTACTGGGATTGCCAATGACTGCAGCTGCTGTAGTTACAGGGTATTTTTTCCTTCTTCGAAAAGTAAAGAACCAGAAAATTATTAGGAAAAAAATTGAAAAAGGATTGTTTAAACTTATATCACCAATATTAGTTGTAATTATTGTTTATATTTTAATATTGATTTTCTTTCCAAAAATTTCAAATTTAAGTAAATACCTGCCTATGAGCATAGGCCTGCTAAGCGCCATGATCCTTCTTCAATTTGAAAGACCTGTATCCCTAATGAACTGGAAAGATATTATTATTAACAAAAAACCTGTAATAATGGTTTTAATAGTTGTTCTTGTAAGTATTTATGGAGCATTTATTGAAGCAAGAATGCCAAATGGTGTACTGCTTATGGACCAAATGCGAATAGAACTTGATAATCTTGGTATTCCAATTATTGCTTTAATTATGATAATTCCTTTTGTCAGCGGACTTACTACTGGAATAACTGTAGGATTTGCAGGTGCTTCTATTCCTATAGCAATTTCACTCCTTGGTTCAGATCCGGCATTCTACCAGCTCTTATCTACTGTCTCTCTGGCATTCTCTTTTGGATTTATGGGCGTAATGATGTCCCCTGTTCATATATGCCTTATTGTTACTAATGAACACTTTAAAACCAGCCTGGCAAAGAGTTTAACCTCTCTGCTGCCATTAGTAGTTTCAATGCTGGCATTTGCACTGATATATTCCCAAATTATTATTCGATCTATATTTTCATAAAAAGGACTTTGTAAATGGGCAAAACTGAAACAAAAAATTCTAACATTGACGCAGAAGATCTAAAAGGAAAAAAAGATGAAATTCTTAAGGAGATTCAGGAATACAATAAAGAACGTGATGAAATAAAAAATATGCTTGGCAAAATAGGGGGAAAATCCTATTCAAAATCAGATGCCGTTATTAATGGGGTATTTCTATCACTTATAACTATCTTCTTTGTCCTTGAAATAACTACTCATTGGCTGCCTTCATTTATATCTCTTGAAATAAGTGTTCTCCTTGTTTCCATTAAAATAGTATGGATGATCCATTCTCAGCATAAATTTAATCATTTTCAATTTTGGATACTAAATTCAATCGAATACAGAATGAACCAGATAACAGGTAAGATAAAAAAGATTGAAAAAGAAATATCATCAATAGAGAAAAAAATATCAGATAATTAGTTTATTACTCCTAATTAATCATAAATACTCCTAAATGAATACTTTAAGCTTTTATTATGTATATAAATTCAGCTTGTTTTTGTGCTGGTCGCAAACAAATTTGCTGCTCGAATATGCATCCTTAGCTTTTTTCGCCAGAATATTACTAATATATTAGAGAAGAGGCGTTTTTTAAGTAGAAAATGTTATATAGCGCAAAAAGCTCTACTTGTGCTATTGAAAAATAATGTCAAATGTACTATTTTCTTTTTTGTATCTACCGTCTCTACCAAAAAAATCAAACAACAGATATAGAAATAAATAATCAGGAAGAATAATGGCAAAGGAGATTCACCATAGCTGTGTGAATATAGCAAAAATAGCCTTGGACTGGCTTAATTCGAATACATCTTACTCAACAAAACCTGTCAGGATAACTGTAGACGGAGTTACACCTGGTACATACATGATTAATATCTTACTAATAAACACTAAAGAACTTTTTATTCAGGAAATTATATCCTCCAACTTAAGAGGACAGGTTGTTCTTAGAAGCTGGAATATTAAAAAAACATCAATATGGAAAATTTCAAGTCTGGAAAAATATAATCTACCAGTAATGTTCAAAGACATAAAAACTGAAAATGATGATTTTATCGAAAGAATTGGAGTTATCCTGGCAATACAGGCAAGTAGAGGAGCATATTTTTCTGATACTCTTGATCAATCAGATAAAATTCTAAATGTACTACTTCCAACTGACCCTGTGGTAGATAAGGGGAGTCTTCTAAACCGAATAAATATGGTTCTTTCAAGATATACTGCAATTGTAATAACCTCTTCCGTTGCAACAGGTATAATTATCTTAAGTCTTATCTATATTTTTAATATAGACAGATTTCAAAGAACAATGGAATCGTCAATAGAAGAATATTCTACCCAGGTAGATCTAAAAGTTGATGATTTCTTTGCCAATACAGAAGATGAAATTTCAATTTTGGTTGATGATATTGCAAGTAATCAGAAAAATTTTGAATTTGACAGACATAATTCCTACTTAAACGTAATACGTATGTCTGAAGAACTTACAAGATATCTGCCTGCCAGAAAAGAATCTTACAAACTAATTGCAGGAAATATAGAAACAGCAGCAACATACAGCGAAGTAATCTATGAGATATCCAGACTGCCGACCGAAGAATACCAGGCTCGAATATTTTTGGCTACAAACAGGAACTCAGTCATTCCTCTTACAAGATGGCACCCTGTTTTTTCTGATATGCTGTACCCGGTAAAGATCTCAGATGAACAGAACGATGGAAAAGGCTTTAGAGTTACTGACGGATATATGACAGAAAGGGAAAATCCATTTGGAAGTGGAGGGGCTACACCCCATTATGCAATTGATATTATCAATGTAAGTAACATTTCCTATGTTGATCATGCCGGGAAAATAATAAGGCAGGGGAACCCTCCTGGAGACATAGTTTCTGTTTATCCGGGATCTGTTATTGATAAGGGTTTTGATGATAGATACGGGAATTTTATAACTCTTAAACATGCACTTACAGAAGAACTTAGTTTACTCTATCCTGATGCAACAGCCTGGGCCACATTTTATTCTCATATGAATTCAGATTCTATTCTACCTATAGGTAAATTTGTTAAAGAAAACCAGATGCTTGGAAATATTGGTAATACCGGATTTTCCACAGGTCCTCATTTACACTTCGAAGTAAGAATTTATGAAAAAACCGGTATTTTTTATGATGATATTGGCAGATATAATAAGATCAATCCTTTCCCGGCTAAATCATAAAGAGTTGTAAGGGCACGGCGCGCCGTGCCCCAACGTTACATATCCAGAACAGATTCATCGTAATCAGATGGAGCTACAAACCCTAATAGTTCAATACAGGTTGCAGCCAAAGAGCTAATACCCAATCCCTCTTTAAGTGTAGCTTTATACTCACCATTTCCATCAGGATCATAGATAATACATGGAACAGGATTAAGGGAATGAGAAGTTTTTGCCTTGGGAGAGCCGTTTTCTTTATAAACAACCTCACCGGTTTTTTTATTATGCTCAAACATATCATCTGCATTTCCATGATCTGCACTTATTACCATTATTCCACCAGCT
>DAOVSY010000080.1 GCA_030633365.1 Spirochaetaceae bacterium
ACCCTGTGCTAAGGGCGAAAATGTTATACATCCTACTCCCTCTTTTTCAAGTGTATCCAGAAGACCCTCTTCAATCCAGCGGTTCAGCATTGAATATGAAGGCTGATGAATTAACATTGGAGTTCCCATATCTCTTAATATTTTAACAGCTTCTTCTGTTTTTTTTGCTGAATAAGAAGAAATTCCTGCATACAGAGCTTTTCCCTGCTTTACTGCAGTATCAAGGGCTCCCATTGTTTCTTCCAGGGGAGTTTCAGGATCAAATCTATGGCTGTAAAATATATCCACATAATCCAGTCCCATTCTTTTAAGGCTCTGGTCCAGACTTGCCAGCAGATATTTACGTGATCCCCATTCGCCATATGGGCCGGGCCACATATCATATCCAGCTTTTGAGGAGATTATAAGTTCATCCCTGAAAGGAACCAGATCCTGTTTAAATATCTTTCCAAAGTTTTCTTCTGCAGAACCATATGGAGGGCCGTAGTTATTTGCAAGATCAAAGTGGGTAATACCCATATCAAAGGATTTTAAAACCATTTGGCGGGCATTTTCAAATACATCAACTCCTCCAAAATTATGCCAAAGTCCCAAAGAAACTGCTGGTAGTTTTAAACCACTCTTTCCGCATCTATTATAAATCATATTGCCGTAACGCTGTTCATCAGGTGAATAGATCATTTCTTCCTCCATTTTCTTAAGTACAATTAAACACTAGTATACTTTTTTAGTTTCATAGTTAGCAAGGAGTATTCCTTTGACAATAAGCAGCATGCTATAAAAATGAACTATACTTATCAATTTTGTTGTTTGAAAATGCCTTCATTATGTTATACTTTTTTTAATAGAGTGCTACTCTACCTTATATACCAATTACAGGCATGTGATTAAATACCGGATTCTAAAGGGGTAAAATGGATGGAAAGACAGAACAAGTTTCTACTGGTTTTACTAATAGTCATAATGCTTTCTTTTATAATATTGGGACTAATAACAGATGGCCCTGGAGAAGCTTTAAAGGGTTTTATTCAAATCCAAATTCATTCCGGCAGGTTAATTAGTGACTTTATTCCAATTGGTGGTATAGGCGGCACCCTTGTCAATGCAGCTTTGGCCGGAGCTGTTGGTCTTTTAATAATCGTTCTTCTAAAGGTTCAGCTTTCAGGACCCACTTATGCTGCAATATTTACAATTATGGGGTTTGGATTTTTTGGCAAAACTCCCTTAAATATAATCCCAATTATATTCGGGGTTTATCTTTCAGCAAAAGTTGCTGGCAAAATGTTCCGGGAATATATAATTATTGCTTTGTTTGGAACTGCGCTGGGCCCTCTTGTGAGTTTCCTTGTATTTGAGTTTGGCTTTACTGGAGTTACAGCTGTTGCTGTGGGCATTATTGGTGGTACAATTACAGGTTTTCTTCTACCTGCAATTGCTGTATCAATGCTTCACTTACATCAGGGATATAATCTTTATAATATGGGTTTATCCTGTGGTTTTTTTGCACTCTTTGCAGCCTCTCTGGTAAGAGCATCAGGTCATCAGTTTGAAAGTACTATGGTATGGTACAATGGAGAGTCTCCGGTAGTAATATGGCTGATTCCCTTTCTGTCTTTAGTACTTATATTAACAGGTTTAATTTCTGAAAAGATGAAAGGCATAAAAGAATTTATTAGCATACAAAAAATACCTGGTCGGCTGCCTTCTGATTTTATGGATATGGGATCTTTGGGGGGAGCACTTATTAATAGTGGCTTAATTGGTATCGCTGGATCTCTTTATATTTATTTTGTTGGTGGAGATTTTAACGGCGCCATGCTTGCAGGGCTGCTGACAATTATGGGTTTTGGAGCATTTGGAACTCATTTAAAAAATTCCTGGCCCATAGTACTTGGTGTTGTTATTAGTACTCTGTTATTTGGGTGGGAACTATCTTCTCCAGGTCCGCTACTGGCTGCTTTATTTGGTACAACCCTTGCACCTCTTGCAGGGCAATTTGGAATTTTAACAGGGATAATTGCAGGTTTTATTCATTTAATTATGGTAATGCAGACCGGAGCATGGCAGGGCGGAATGAACCTCTATAACAATGGTTTTGCCGGGGGGTTAACTGCAGCATTGATAGTCGCAGTTATTCAGTGGTACCGCTCAAGCAAAGAAGATTTTTCGTAGTTAAATTAATAAGGAGTTATTCAATATGAAAAGAAAAGATATTATCCTTCATCTTATAAGTGAGATTTCAAGTTATCTTCTGGAAGAAAATCCTATGCGTCTGGTAATTTCTCTTCATCAGGAAAAAGATGGATTGCATTTATCAGTAATGGATGATAATGAACATACAGATGAAGAAATAGCTAAAATGGAGAAAGATCTTAACAAACCTAAACGGCCGGAACTTTCGGGTTACTATGGTGCTATGACTGGTCAGGATCTGCTTGGATCATCCAGGTTAAATCTTCTGGGCTGGCAGGTTAAACATGCAGACGTTACCAGAACCAGTGGTGGTATTAAAATTGATTTGTGGTTGGGTGGAGATAAGTTTGACAGTGAGAGGTTTAATATACCTGAGGAATAAGAGTAATGCTCTTTTTACAATTTTTTTACAAATGTTTTACAATGATCTGACTAAGAAAAATTAAAAGGATATAGGCTGTTGAATAAGAAACATTATCTAAGGAGAGTTTTATGAAACCAACAGCAATTTTTAGTATTCTATCAGTTATTTTTATCAGTTTTTTTACAGTTACCATATCTGCCGCTACAGTCGATCTGGAAGTATCGGTATCCAATCCCTTTCTTATTGCAGATCAGCAGCAGAGTATTTTTTTAAAAGTAGGTCTGACAGGTTCAGATCTTGGTGAAGAAAGAAGAAACCCAGCCAATGTTTCCATAGTATTGGACAGATCAGGATCCATGGATGGTGAAAAAATGGCCCGTGCCAAAGAGGCTGCTTCAATTGCAATCAGTATGCTGGATGACAGGGACATTGTCTCTATAGTTACATACTCAGACACAGTTTCTGTACTTGTACCTGCTACACGAGTATCCGACAGAAACTATATTCAGCGTAGAATTGAGACTGTTTTTGCAGATGGATCCACAGCACTTTTTGCAGGTGTAAGCAAGGGGGCAGATGAAGTCTCAAAGTTTTTTGAAGAGAACTCAGTAAACAGAGTAATTCTGCTATCTGATGGTCTTGCAAATATAGGACCTGATTCCCCCAGAGCATTAGGCAGCCTTGGAGAATCTCTAAAAAGAAGCGGGGTCTCTGTTACAACAATAGGTTTGGGTCTGGGTTATAATGAAGATCTCATGGTACAGCTTGCCCGTCAGAGTGATGGTAATCATGCATTTGTAGAAAATTACAATGATCTGACAAGAATATTCCGGTATGAATTTCAGGATATACTTTCGGTAGTTGCCCAGGATGTAAAAATTGAAATTAACTGTCCGGATGGAGTCATTCCTCTGCGAATTCTTGGAAGAGATGCTGAGATAATTGGAAATAAGGTGTACACCAGCATAAGTCAAATATACAGTAATCAGGAAAAATACCTTTTGGTAGAACTGGCAGTACCACCTACACAGGCCGGGTCAAGAATGAATGTAGCAGATGTAACAATTGATTTTTCTGATATGAAATCTAAAAGATCTGATCAGTTGTCCGGAAGAACTGTAGTTGAGTTTACAAGATCTGAGGAAAAGGTAGAAAAATCAGTTGATAAAGAAACAGTTATTGATGCAGTAAAGCAGATATCTGCTGAGGTAAGTGAAGAAGCCATAATTCTTAGAGATGAGGGTAAGATTGATGAAGCTCAGGCACTTCTTCAGGAAAATACTGAATATCTTTTTGGAGCTGCAGCAGCTCTTGAGTCTGAAGAATTGATGATTCTTGGTGATACAAACGCTTTCGATATGGAAGCAATTGAAGATGATGCAGAATGGAATGAGAGCCGGAAAAGGATGAAAGCATCTTCCTATGAAATTCAAAGTCAGCAGACATATAGTGATTAGGGAATAATGAATAGAAAACTTACAATTATTTTAATAATTATGGTAATTATCCCCATCGGGCTTTTAAGCTGGATGGGGTTTGCAAGTATCCAGTCTGAAAAAGATCGCGCAAAACAACAAATACAGTATATAGGAAAACAAAAACTGGAATTGGTGCAGGAAAATATTACTCTTCTTTTTAAAGAACTGGAAAATGATCTTGAAAAAGTGCTGGATCTTGCAGGTTCAAATATTGATGAAATAAGATCTATTCAGAGAAACCAGAGTTTAATTAGACAAATTTTTATTTTAGATAATGAGGGTCTGCAATATCCTTCTTTTGGATTTTCTATTAGCAGAAATGAAGAAGCTTTTCTTACAAGGGTAAAAGAAACAGATATATCTTTTAATTATCTTTTAAAATCTGAAATTGAAGTAGAAGCAGGAGATACTATTAAGGGATGGCATACCTGGTTCATGGGAGATGGTATAAACTTTATTTATTGGAAAAAGACAGAATCTTCTGAACAGGAAATGGTAATTGAAGGTGCTGAATTAAACAGATCTGCTCTTTTATCAAAGGTAATTAACAGGCTTCCTGAAACAAATGAAAATAACTCTTCTTTTCGAATTTCTTTATTGGATGTTAATGGAAATATTATTTATCAATGGGGATCTTTTTCTCCTCCCGGTGATGCAGTTGCAGATTCTACTTTGTCACTGGCCTCTCCCTTATCATCCTGGCATTTTGAGTACCAGATAGATCCAGCCTATGTTAAAAGAAACGGGAACAGTCTTGTTCTTATTTTATCCCTTGTAACTCTTTTTTTTGTAATTCTAACTCTGTCTGTTTATCTTTATAGAGAAAGTACCAGAGAAATTCGGGAGGCTTCTCAAAAAGTGAGTTTTGTAAATCAGGTTTCCCATGAGCTAAAGACACCTCTGACAAATATCCGAATGTATGCAGAACTTCTGGAAAAAAGATTTGCAAGTGAAGATGTAAAAACTAAAAAGCATTTAAATATAATTATTTCTGAAAGCGGACGACTTGGAAGGTTAATTAATAATGTTTTGAGTTTTGCCAAGGATCAGAAAAATGGGGTTAAGTTTAATCCTATATTAATTTCTCCTGATGAAGTTATACTAAGAACACTTGAGAGCTTTTCTTATTCTCTTAAAACAAAAAAGATAAAAGTCCATACAAAGTTTAATGCAACAGAACCTATGATGATTGATACTGATATTGTAGAACAGATTTTAAGTAACCTGATTAGTAATGTAGAAAAATATGCTTCAGAGGGTAAGTGGATAAAAGTTGAATCTGCTATAAGAGATTATGAGTTTGTTTTAACGGTAAGTGACAAAGGCCCTGGTATACCTCCAAATTTAAACGAAAAAATATTTGAACCATTTTTTAGAGTAAGTAATAAGCTGACAGATGGTGTTTCTGGTACAGGGATTGGACTTTCACTGGTACGTATCCTTTCAGAAACACATGGTGGTGAAGTTGTTTTGTTATCAGATAATCAAAATGCTGGAGCAGTTTTTCAGGTTAAACTTAATTCTCATAGGCAGCAACCTAAGTAGGAGGGCACATGACTGTACTTATTGCAGAAGATGATCTTTATACAAGAGAGGGGTTGATTGATATTCTTGAAAATGAAGGATTTACAGTTATTGCTGCTGAAAATGGGAAACAGGCTATAGAACTTTTTAAATTAGAAAGTCCGGATTGTATATGCCTTGATATAATGATGCCTGAGATTAATGGCTATGATGTGTGTAAAGCTATAAGAAAAGAAGATCAACAGGTTCCTGTCATCTTTCTTAGTGCAAAGTCTGAAGAAATAGATAAAGTTCTTGGTCTTGAATTGGGTGCAGATGATTATATCTCAAAACCATTTGGGGTTAGTGAAGTGATTGCCAGAATAAGAGCTGTAACAAGGCGTACAATTTCTCTTAATACAAGTTCTCCAGGAAAAGAAGTTATGGATAAATTTAAAATAGCAGATCTTTCAATTTATTCTTCAGAGTTAAAAGCAAAGCGTGGAAATTTAGAAATTGAATTAAGCCCAAGGGATATTCGAATATTAAAATTATTTTCCAGCAATAAGGGCATAGTTTTGGACAGAAACAAAATCTATGATGCAGGGTGGGGTATATCTCATATGCCATATTCAAGAACTCTGGATCAGCATATCTCCCAGTTAAGAAAAAGAATTGAAAAAGATCCAGGGAATCCTGAAATTATACGCACTGTACATAATGCAGGGTACCGGTATTCTTAAAAATTAAGTAAAACTATTTCAGTTTTACATTTTCTATTGTAGAATGGCCAAACTATGAAATATCAACCCTTTGCCCCCTGGCTGTATACAATAACCCGGTTCATTCTTTTGCCTCTAATAAGATATATCTATAAAATTGAAATTGAGAATAAAGAAGTCTTTGATGAAGTTAAACCTCCTTTTATTGTAATGGCCAACCATACATCATTTTTTGATGGTTTTATGGTTGGATGCGGGGTTCCTCATCCTGTTCATTTTTTAGTAACAGATTCTGTTCTTCAGGGGATGTTAGGATTTTTAATAAGAAACACCGGAGCAATTCCCATTACAAAAAATTTAATTGATATTTCTGCCATACGTAAAATGTATCATCTAAAAAAACATAACAAGGTCATAGCCATCTTCCCTGAGGCTCAAACAACATGGCATGGAAACTCTGGAAAAATCTATCCTTCGATGGCGAAGCTTGTAAAAATTCTAAAAATTCCAGTTATTGCTGTAAAAGTTAAGGGAGCCTACCACCTTGAACCTAAATGGAGCAAATCCAAACGAAAAGGGCATATGGTGGTTGAGTATAAAAAGCTTCTTATGCCGGATGAAATAAAGAGTTTTGACAGAGAAAAGATAGTTTCTATTCTTACAAAAGGTATAGAGCATAATGATCTTGAATATATTACTTCCCATAATTTTATTTATCCCTCAAAAAGTGGTGCAGAGTATTTGGAAAGAGCACTATCCTGGTGTCCTAATTGTGGTTCTCTTGGAAAGCTTTCCTCAAAAGAAAATAAATTAAATTGTTTGGCTTGTGAAGCCACCTGGGATTGGATAGGGGATGGCTATATCAGGCCATCTTCAGAAAATTTGAAATATGGAGATTATGAGAGTCCAGAGAAAATATCAATTGAAGAATGGGTTTTATCTGAAAGAAAAGTTCTTCCTGTATTAATAGAAAATATGAAACCTTCAGAAGGTGAAAATGATATTTGGTTATATCCTCCCGATCCGGCAATAATGAATACTGGATACAGGGGAAACAAACGCCAAAGACTTGGCGAAGGTCATCTTGGAGTAATAAATACTGGTTATGTGTTTATTACAAATAAGAAGAAACGCTTTTATTTCCCTTTCCTGGATATTGATGCTTGTCAGGTTGTTGAAGCTAATACCTTTGAATTTTATTATAATGGAGTGCTTTATGAGTTTCCCTTTAGTAATCCATATAGTTCAGGTCTTAAATATCTAAATGTATTAAAAATTAAAAATCCTGCTGCTGCAGAATTGAACTAGTACCAGGAGTTTAAACCCTGGGTTTAAAGGCATCATTTCTAAACTCAAGAGAAAACTTAAATCCGGAACTTGTATCCAGTTCAATATTACCATGAAGTTGATCACTTCCTATTGCATAAACTGTTTGTAATCCAAGGGTTTCCAGATTATCTAAATTGAAATCTGAACCCAAACCAATGCCATTGTCTGTAATCTCAAGTTTTAATATAGAGTTATTTAATAAGTTTAGGCTAATATAAATCTCTCCTTTCCCCCTACCAGGAAATGCATGTTTAAAGGAGTTTGATATAAGTTCATTAATTATTAATCCAAGAGGAACTGCGGCATCAATTAATATAGAAATTTCCTCTAAATTATAGATAAAAGATATTTTACAATTTGTTCTTTTATAACTTGCCTCAATTGAGGAGCAAAGATCCATAATATATTCTTTCAGGTTAATACTTGAAAGATTTTGTGACTGATAAAGTTTTTCATGAACCAGCGACATAGATTGTATTCTGTTATTCAAATCAGTAAAAACTTCAGAGACTTCATTGTTATCCAGTTTGGAGGAACTTAAGTTAAGCATAGCACTTATAACCTGCATATTATTTTTAGTTCTATGATAAAGTTCTCTAAGAAGTGCATTTTTCTCTTCCAGTGAAGATTTTAATTTAATTTCATTTTCTACATTTAAAGTGATATCCTGCATCAAACCTGTGGAATATATGAGCTTCCCATCTGTATTGTAAGAATAGTGAGACCAGTCGTTTACATATTTCAAAGTACCGTCTCTAAGAATAATACGGAAAACTTCATTATTTACTTTATGATTGGCTCTAGAATTATCTGCAGCTTTGAATACACGTTCCTTATCATCAGGGTGAATAAATGATTGGAATAGTTCATGACTTGGCTCTGTTTCTCCTGGTTCAAATCCCATTATTCTATAATTTTCGTCTGACCAAAAAGCTTTTTTGTTGTTGGAATCCCATTCCCAGGTGCCAATTTGAGCAACCTTCTGAACATCCTCTAAGCGCTGTTCACTTTTAGAAAGAGCTTCTTCTATACTTTTCCTTTCAGTTATATCTTCCTTAACGGCAAGATAATGTTTTATTTCTCTATTTGAATCTCTAATAGATGAGATAGAAGCAGCTTCCCAGTACAAATCTCCATTTTTCTTTTTATTATGGAATTCTCCTCTCCACTCACCACCATTACTAATTTGTTCCCACATTTCTTTATATATTTTATCCCGAAAGTGTCCACTTTTAAGAATCCTCGGGTTCTTTCCCAGAACCTCTTCCTTTTTATATCCTGTAAGTTCTGTAAATTTAGGGTTAACATATTCAATATCTCCTTGTAGATCAGTTATTACAACTACACTGGGACTTTGTTCTATAGCTGTAGAGAGAGTAAGAAGATGATCTTTAAGTGAAATTATTTCTGAATGTTCTCTCGATCTATACAAACGATAGAATAGAATAAAAATTGTCAAAACAAGCAGTAAATTTATAATAGGGAGAAAATTGATTATTTTACCAATAACTGATTCAGTTAGAAGATATTCATTGTTACTTACTACAATAATACTTCCAACAGTTTTCAAAGTTGCCGTAAGTGCAACAAGTACCCAGACAAATTGATACCTGGTAACCTTTATCATATAAAGTGATACCAATACCATTGCAATCTGTAGAGTAATAATTATTATATCAACAGTCATATTTTATATTTTACCCTTACAATTAAAAAACAATTGGGAAAATCTATGTCATAATCCATAGAATAAATACTAATACCAATAAAAGTAAGGTAAAAATACCATAAAAAATACTATAATACCAGAGTGATTTACATTCTGAAGTATGCTTATTATGGTTTTACAGCCTGTAATGTTGCTGAAATAATATAATCTTCTATTTTACTATCCGGTGCCCATTCCTTTATAAAATTTTTACTTTCATCTTTTGGTTTAATTTCTATCTTAGTAAAACCTGCTGAAACTATCATACCTTCAAGTTCGGTAATAGAAGATGCTCCGGACATACATCCCGTAAACATAGCCATATCCTGTTTGATATTATCCGGTAAATTTGCAGTAGCAACAATATCAGATATTGCCAGTCTTCCCCCTGATTTTAGTACCCTGAAAGCTTCTTTAAAAACTTTTTCTTTTTCCGGAGAAAGGTTTATAACACAATTTGATATAATGACATCAACTGTACTATCTGCCACTGGAAGATTTTCAATTTCACCTAAGCGGAAATCCACATTGCTGTAATTAGATTTTTCAGCGTTCTCTCTTGCCTTAGTAACCATAGCAGGGGTCATATCAACACCAATTACTTTTCCAGAATCACCTGTCTGTTTTGCTGCAAGAAAACTGTCAAACCCACCACCAGAACCTAAATCAAGAACTGTCTCACCTTTGCCAATTGATGCTATTGCCTGTGGATTCCCACAACCCAGCCCCATATTGGCTCCATCCGGAACTTTATTAAGTTCTGTGTCTGAATATCCAAGTACCTTCGATATTGCTTTTGAATCTGGATTCGATTCTTCGCAGCATGAATCTGAAG
>DAOVSY010000093.1 GCA_030633365.1 Spirochaetaceae bacterium
AATGTAAAACCAGACCTTGTTATTCTGGATATAAAAATGCCGGGACTTTCAGGATTTCAGATACTTCAGAAAATTACTCATAAACCGGCAGTCATTTTTGTAACTGCCTATAATGAACATGCAGTTCAGGCATTTGATGTTCATGCAATTGATTACCTTCTTAAACCGTTTCAGGATAAACGCTTCAGTGAGGCTCTTTCCCGTGTTCATATTGGTGAGTCTCCAAATACTGATACATTAAGTGAACTTAGAGAATTAATTGAAGGTTCGGTTTCAAGGAAAACATATTTAGATCGCATTACTGTAAAAGACAAATTTGAGTTTAGAGTTATTCCATCTGTTGAAATTGACTTTTTTTCTACTGAAGATGGATTGGTTTTTCTTCATGCAGAGGGTGTTAAATATGTTATTGATCAAACTCTTACTCAGTTGGAAAAAAAGCTTGATCCTGAATTATTTTTTAGAGCACACAGAAAATCTTTGGTAAACATTAAAAAAGTTGATCGAATGGTTCCCTGGGGACGCGGAAGATATGTGCTGCGATTTACCAATGATGAGAAGGTTCACCTTAGTAAGGAAAAAACCAGAAAATTTAAAAGACTGATTGGACTTAGCTAATATCTTTCTAATTCTTCTTAATACCAAAATCAATGAGAGCTTTTTTCGATGTAATACATTTTGAATTTAAAAGTAGCTCTTCTCTAAAATAACCACAGTAAACAGACGGAAAAAGCTAAAAACGAAATAATATCATGTACAGCGCAAAAGGGGCTCAATGATAATATAATTTGACATCTGAAAGACTCAGGGGTATCCTGTATTTAGGAGTTTAAAATGAAAAAAATAGTTGCTATCATTATGCTTCTCTTTTCTACTGCTGTTGTCTTTTCCGAAGATCAGAACAAGTCTTTCAAAGTGGGGTTTCAGGCTGACAGCGATACTTATATGGGATTGCTAGTTAAAGCAGATCATCTGGAGTTTGGGCTAAAGGCCCAGTGGGGTTATATGGAAGATACTGATGGTAATGACACTAATGGAATAGTAGTTGGAGGACATTTAGCTTATCTACTGCATGGAAAGGATGAATCATCATCACTAGGAGCAGGGATAGATTTCAGGACTTTCTTCGGAGAGCCAAAGATGGCTGAATATGTAGATGCTTTTATGCGAATAAACTATAACTATCATATTTCTGAAAACTTCATGCTTAGTGCTCTGTATTACCCTTTTTCCTTTACTACCAGAGAATCAAGTGGGGGAGGTGACTGGTATATCTCTATTACTGTACCATCAGCGGCCCTGGCAGCAACAGTTTTCTTTTGAAGCTACTATTTTGAAAATAAAATTAAAATAAGGAATATGATATGAAAAAAATATTTTACTTATTATTTGTTTGTTTGGTTTTATCACCTGTCTATGCACAACGAACCAGCGATATTGAAAATAGTAAAGACTCTCCTTTATTATCCCGTTTTGAAGGTTCGGTTATAGAGTTTTATAAAGAAACTAAATGGGGCAGCTATTTATTACCGGTAAGTGAAAAGGGGACTATTAGCTGGAGTGGCCCCATGGCTCTTGAAGGTAGAGTTATTCGTACACAGTATACTGTTTCTCCTGATAATAATTCTGAATTTGTCCTGCATAATTATAAAGCAGCTTTTAAAAATGCCGGTTTTGAAGTTTTAATTGCTATTGCCAATGAAGAGCTTGGAGTTAGTGATCGTCCCCATACCTGGAATGATACATATTATGTTGGAGGCGGATATTACAATGGTCTGAACAATGGGAAATTCGGGATGGGTAAAAATTTCCCTACCTGGAATAATAACCATTGTTTTATTGCAGCCCGGGGTCATGCAAATGGTAAAGATATTTATGCTGTTATATATGCAATTGTGGATGAGAAATATACACTAATTACACAGGATATAATCGAAGTAGAGTCTGTGGATACAGGTTTTGTTACTGCTGATAATATTTCAAAAGATATAGCATTCTCCGGTCATATAGCAATTTATGACATCCATTTTGATGGTGATAAGGCAACTATAAAATCAGAATCTGCAGAAGCGTTATCTGTAGTAGCCAATTATCTTAAATCAAATTCAGACAAAGATTATTTTATTGTTGGTCATGCAGCAGGAATAGGAGATTTTGATCTGGGAATGGATCTATCTATTGCCAGAGCCAAAGCAGTAATGGATGAACTTATTAAGAAATATGGAGTTTCAAAAGATCAGCTTAAATCCTATGGGGTTGGAGCTCTATGCCCTGTTGCATCAAATAACTCCGATGAAGGAATTGCAAAGAACAGAAGGGTGGAGATTGTAGAACAGTAATTAGAATATTGCTTAAAAGATAATACAGGAAGAACTGCAATAATGGCTGATACAAGAGAATACTCATATGGACATTTTTGAATAAGTTTTTGTTCTAAATATATGAATTATAAATATAATCGAGATTATATATATGAAAAATAACTAGAAAATCCTTGACACAGGCCTTAACTTCTTCTACTCTTGTATAAATTTTCAATTTAAGGAGATTAAAGTATGAATAATCTAAGACGTAAAATCCAGGCTGCAGTAGTTGCTGCCGTAGGGCTTTTTCTGATTTTTATCAATCCAGGTCTTGTTACAGGTAATACCAATATGTTTCTTAAGGGGTTTACCAATGGTGCGACAGCTCCAATGAATCCTGTGGCAAACTTACGAAGTCTTGTCAGTTTCGGCTGGTTGGCAATTACAATTTACGCAGGTGTAGTTTTACTGGCTGCAGTTGTTTATGGCTTTCTAAAAAACAAAAAATGGGCTTTTCCAATTGCATTAGTAAGTCTTGCTACATTGCCTGTAGGTAGTTTCTATGTTAGCAGTTTTGCAGGTTATATGGTTCGAAAAGGAATATTTGCACCGTCTTTCTATGCTTTTGTTGTTGGACTGGTGGCGTTCTGGGCAATAATTATACTAGAGAAAAAAGGCAAAGAGATGTGGGCATTATTTGCTCCTCTTACCCTTCTTGGTATGGTTGGAACACAGGCTTTTGCTTTTGCTGAACATGGTCTTAGAGGACTTTATCAGGGTGGAAAAACTCCGGCAATACTTGATCCTTCTATTGGTATCCTCCGTTTGTCACAGCCACTTATGGTTATGGTACTGATTGGTCTTTTTCTTGCAATATATTTTATTGCAACTAAGAAAAAATTAGGTTGGTGGTTTGGCATTTTCTCTGGAACTACTATGGCTATAGCTTCTTATTTTGTTCATTTTGCCCGTCCAAAAGCCTCATTCTCTCTGGCCGGAACAGATGCCTTTGAAGCTGGGAAAGCAGTAGTTGGTGCAGGTACACCTTCAATATTTACTTCTGTCTACTTTCTGGGTGGAACATTAGGTGTAATTTTGGTCATTGTTCTTTTAATTCCATTCTTTAAGAAACAGTTTAATTCTGAAGAATAATAATCAGGTAAATAAATAATACTATAAAATGCGCAGCATTGAGCTGCGTATTTTATTATCAAACTTCTCCTGCCAGTGCTTCCAATTTTTCACGGTTAGTAAATACAAATTCTGTTCGCTTAATTTGAATTACTTCTGCATCTGCAAAGCGGTAAAGAACTTTACATACTAATTCCCGTGTAGTGCCTACCATTGCTGCCATCTCATCCAGAGTAAGATCCCGGGGAGCAAATTGTCCCTCGACTGGATGATAGTGGTTCAATAATAGCCTTGCCAGTCTGCCTGATACTGGATGGAAGGCGAACCCGTAGATAATTTCACGTACATTTCTCATTGTTTGAATTAATAGGCGTGATACATCCCAAACTGCTTCAACATTACGGGAGACAATGGGCATAATCACCTTCCCGGACCATAAGTATACCTTACATTCCTCCATAACTTCCAGTGAGGCGGGCATTGGTTTTCCATCGAAGATTGAATGCCCCCATACCACATCTCCTTTCTCCAGACCAAACACAATCTGACGCTTCCCTCCAGGTGATAGCATGATCCATTCTATTTTCCCAAATACTATGTATAGAGCTTTGGACCAGATTTCATCCTGCCAGCAAATGAACTCCCCTTTGTGATATGTCTTTACTTCGGACAATTGAATCAACTCAGCATGGTCAGTTGCAGTCAATTTATTGAAGACCTTCGCCTGAGGCAGCTCATGCATCAGCTTGTTCATTAGGTATCTCTCCATTTCTCAAGGTGATTATAGTATACTTCACTGTTTGTTAGATTATTACTTCAATTTATAAAAGTGTAAAGACTTCTGGATGTACACCTGTTAAAATGCATCAACTTATTAAAAATTTTGATTTAGGAAGCAAAGGAGGCTCACCTAATGTTAAACGAAACGACAAAAATTCATCGTACTATCATGGCTGTAACAGCTATCGTAGCTGGCGTGTATCTGATTATGCTGGCACCAACGCAGGCTATGCAGACATTGAAGATTGCAATGGATCAGGCTTTTATCCGGCTGGTCCCTCATGATGCTGATTTTTATCCAGCTATCCCTATTCTTTCTGCCACATTTTCGGTCTGGATTGTTCTACTTGTTTTTGCCGGGGCACTTTCCCTTCTTCTGGCAAAAAAGCTATACGATGGAGCTGAATGGGCAAGAGCTGCTGCTCTGGGAGTTTTCTCTATTCCCGCAGTTAGTGGTATGACCATGGTAATTCCCTGGTTTGTGCTTGTACTAGCTGAATATCCTGATAAAGGCGTTCCTGCTGCTACAGTAAGCGGTATGCCTCCGGTATTGCCTGTTATGTTTCTGGGATTACTTTTCTATTATATTATACTAATGGCTGATAAGGACAGTATTAAAAATAAACTATTAAAATTTGTTCCTTACACTTTCATTGGAATTGTATCCGGGATGGTTTTTATGAATGGCCAGCACGGGGTTCGTTATTTTATACATATACCGGGCGCATTCGATGCTGTTCCACCTCATTTTACATCACCTTTGGCACACTACATTACTAATCTGGATCATCTTGACTGGTTAAGTTTTGAATTCTTAACAGAGCATGCGGTTTACAGCCCTCAGACACTGGCACTTTTACTGGGTGGGTATTTAAATTATATATCTGCTGCAATGTTAATAATTGCTATTCCATTTTTAGCTATGAAAAAGAAAGTTGGTTATTACATGGCAACAACTGCTGCCCTTGCCACTGCAGCAGCAAGCTTTCAGGGCTTTTTTGTACGTCATTCTACCGAATGGCTCCAGGGTGGCTTTTTGTCTACAGCACTGCTGATTATTCTCTTGCTTCCAGTATTTAAGAAATTTTTTATTCCGGAAGAAGAACTCTAGGCTATAATATTGATCCTATTTTTAAGCCGCAGCATTCTGTTGCGGCTTTTTTAAACATAATTTAATACAATTAAAAAATTCCTTAATTTTTCTTGACAAATAGTCAATGCACACTTAACATAAAAAATGTCATATGGTTTAAGATCATTAAATCTTACAAGCCGGATATGTGACAAATTTTTTATACTGATTTATGAAAATTTAGAAACTTCTAAATCAGAATACCAATAATATTTTTTATAGGAGAAAAGAAGAGAAATGAAAGATTCTAATCGTAATGTACTTATTGCAATGGCAGCAATTGTTGCTTTTATGGGGTTGTATCTGGTTTTTATTGCACCAGGACTTTTTGATACAACCATGAAAACTCTGATTATGAAGCAGTCAAAACAAGCCACAGCTATTAATGCCGGTCACCTTAGTCGTCTATATGTAGGTTCAGTCTATAGTGGTCTGGAAATGCTGGTTGGTTTGGCATTGATTGCTATCTCAGCTGCTGTATATGCCGGGAAAAAATGGGCCTGGCCTATGGCATTATTCCTACTTTCCATCCCAGCCATGGTTAATGGTTATGTTGGATTAGGATGGCTGGAAAATCTTAAACGATTTCCTCCTGCTTATATAACATTTTTTCTGAGCTTAGTTGCCTTCTGGGTACTGATATTCATTAAAAACAATGATAAAAAAACAAAAAGTGCAATGTTCTGGGTTTTTACTCTTCTGGGAATGCTTGGTTCACAGGGTTTTATGCTTTTCCCTCATGCTTTACGTGTTATTTTAAAAAGCCCTGCTGCAGCACTTAAAGATCCGGCTGTTGCTGTTCTTCTTCGTACTGGCCCCCTAATGTTATTAGTTGTTATTTTTGCCGGACTTGCAGTCTTAAAACTTGCTCAGCGGAGAGAATCAGGTTGGTACCTGGCTCTTTTAACTGGTTTGATGATGATTTTTGGTGCATTCCCCGCTCATTATGCACGTCCATTGGTAGCCTCCCTGGTTCCGAAGGGTTCTGCAGGTGCTTCAGTTTTTACATCTACATATTGGATGGCTGGTTTACAGGGTGTTATCCTTGTGGCTTTATTACTGATTCCATTCTTCAAAAGTCGGTTATTTGATAAATCAGAAGACTAAGACTATTCTGACCATGCTAAAAAAATAATTTAGTAATGGACAGGGTGATTCAAAGATCATATTATGAATTAAAATTGTATATCCGAAGTTGGGTTCTATTCCGCTTCGGATTTATTTTCTTATTTGAATTGTTATGAGGCTGTTCCTGGAATAGCTGTAGATTAAACCAATAATGAGGAACAGCTTGTTATGAGAATAAAACATAATATTTACCCGGTTATAATTATTACCGTTTTCTTTCTATCAATATTTATTGGGCTATTACTTGGGTTCACACCTGTACCAGGAGGTCTTGATCATGGCAAAGAAAACTCACCTTTGACAGGATCAGGCATTGCTCAGACAAGCTATATTTGGGAGTATTCTGTATGACACTGAAAAATAAGACTAAATCCCAAAAAAAACCACGTTCATTGACCCGTATGCGTCGAACTCTCCTTGTTATTTCTGTAGTGGGAACCTTTCTTCTTGGTGTGCGTCATGTTATGCCTGGTGAAGAATCCAGAGGAGGGTCATTTGATTCTTTCTGCCCTTTTGGCGGAGTAGAAAGCTTTTACCATTACATTACAACAGGTGATACCTTGGAAATGATCAGTCCAATTACCTTTGCTGTTTTAATAGGTGTTCTTGGAGTATCATTACTGGCTGGACGTGCTTTTTGCGGCTGGATATGTCCTCTGGGAGGCGTACAGGAGTTTTTGACTGGTTTAGCAAGACGATTGAGCGGCGGTGGAAAGAAAATCCGGGGAAAAGCCATTAAGTCCCGTTTCCCCATTAAAGTTCCTCCTAAAATTGATAAATGGCTGCGTTATTTGAAATACATAGTTTTAGCAGTAATTTTAATAGCCAGTGTGGGAGCTGTAACACTGCCCTTATTCGGATTATGTCCGGCAAGAGCTGTTTTTAGCTTCAAGCTTACTACACCTTTGTTATGGATAGTATTAATTACTTTTATTGTCTCCTCTATGTTGATTGATCATTTTTCTTGTAAATACCTTTGCCCTCTGGGTGCTTTATTGGCTATTTCCAATAAGTTTGCACCTTTGAAAATTATTGTGAACAATCAAACCTGTACAACCTGCGGACGATGTGAAACAGACTGTCCAATGGACATTCCTGAAACCTGGAAAAACACCAATAGCCTCGAATGTATCCGCTGTATGGAGTGTGTAGAGACTTGTGCAATTCCCGACACAATGACAATTGAACTGGGGTAGGTCCTTAATGAATCAATCTGGCTTTACTCAGAGTAAATGCCATGTTATTCTGGCTGGTAAATAATATGTCTGTAAATGAAGATTTTGAAAGAACAATAAAAACTCTTAGTATTGTCTCTTATTTTAAAGAGTTGGATATTAAAATTCTAAAATTGATTGCCGGATCTACCATTCGAAAAAATTATCAGGTCGATCAGGTTGTTTTATTAGGGGGAGAGTTGTGTAAAGGGCTCTCTATTGTGGATGAGGGGTGTCTGAAAGTTGTAAAATCCTCTACTTCAGGCAGGGAACAGGTTCTTAGAATTGTAGGAACTGGTGAAACCTTTGGAGAAACAGGAATGTTTGCAGGCAGCATAAATCCTGCAACAGTGATTGCTCTTGAAGAATCAACTGTCCTTCAACTGAAAAAAGAATCTTTATTCGGACTTATTAAAACAAATCCCGAAATATCATTATTTATTATTAAAAATCTTTCTATGCGGAATCTCTACTTTGTTAATATGATTGAGGATCTTTCGTTAAGGACTGTTGAATCGAGATTGGCCAGGTATATCCTGGATTCCGGTTCGGAAGATTTTATGACAAGACAGCCCTGGGCAACTCAGGCCGAGCTGGCATCCCGTCTTGGTACAGTTCTGGATGTGCTTAACCGTGCTCTCCATTCCCTGGTTACAGAAAATTTGATTAAACTGGAACGAAGATATATTACTATCCTGAACAGAGATGGCTTGAAAGAAAAAGCCATGATTGATGTATAATTCTTGGGTAATTCGACAAAAGTCAAAGACGAAAACCAACTGACCGTAGTATAAATAAGATGTAAATGGATAAGTTTGTATAATTATAAACATAAAACCAGCTGTGGTGATACAATAGAACTTAATTTTTCCTATTATTAGGTTATTTATATTTATATCTGTGCTATTGGAGGCATAAAATGCAACAAACTTCACAAAGAAATCGCACTGTCATGTCAGTATTGGCAATTGTGTTAGGGTTGATTCTGGCTTATATCGTCCCTTTCATGGTGCAAACATCTCTTGAACGGGTTCTCTTTTATCTTGATGCTCATATACAGGATGGTTTTCCTGCTTTCTCCAGCGGAATGCCGCTTTTCGATGGTTTCTATACAGTATGGCGGGCAATAATTTTTGCTGCTGGTGCAGCCCTTATAATTATCTCACAGGAAATTAGAAAGGGAACTGAGTGGACCTATCCTCTTGCACTTACTCTTTTTGCACTACCTTCAATCGGTGGTTTCTTTATGTTCCTTCCCTATGTTAGCTGGGTTCCAGGATTTCCACTACCAATGATCATTGCTTTTTTTGGTCTGTCAGGTTACTGGGCTTTTATTTTACTGCGTAAGGGCGAATTGTCTTACAAGTGGACACAGGTTGGTGCATTAACTTTCATTGGTATGTTAATAACTCACGCTTTTACCATTGGTATTGGTGCACAACGAACTATGGCAACACGTCCCGGCTTTCCCTTCTATCCTGAAGACTGGACATGGTGGTTATTCCGTTGGGCTGGTGAAGTAAACTGGGTTGCTGTAATTTTTCTCTTCATATCAATTCCATTTATTGCCATGGGTAAACGAAAAGGCTGGTGGCTGGCTGTTATTCCTTCAATTACAATTTTAATGATCAATGTACCAACTCAATTTTTCCGTTATAAAACACTGGACTATTTTTATGGTTCCATTCTTGCTGTCGGAGTTTTGATCTTTACTATGGTACCTTATTTCAAAAAACGGTTAATTACTGAAGGA
>DAOVSY010000530.1 GCA_030633365.1 Spirochaetaceae bacterium
AGGGATTGTTGGCAATTCTGATTAGAGTATTACTCATGTTCCCGGATACAAACCATGTTGATTTAAGAAACACTCCGCTGCTGAAAGATGTGACAAACTGAAGCATGAACGCAATGCCTAAAACTCTTGATGTTTTGTTAATTGATTTCAATTCTTCTCTCCTTCGGTTGCATAGACGAGCAGGAAGCTTGCTTCCGACCAGCCTGTGATTTAATACGATTGACTGAGATTAATGGCATCCCTATATCACGTACTTGTTTTAGTAATCCATGTAATGCAGCCTGATCTTTCACAGAACCTGTCAGCAGGGTATTACCTCTTTCTTCCAGAGTTACAACCATACCACCAAACCATTCTGACCATTTACCGGTAAGAAATCCCTTCAGCCTGATTTGATAAATCATGGATTGGTCAGGGTCTGCTTCAAAGTTAACTTCATATGACATTATCTAATCTCTCCCATGATTGGTCATAGGTAAAATATAACTGCTGCAAAAGGAGTAAGGTAGACACTAAAGTGTTGTTTGAGGTGTTATTTTTTCATGTGGGAACTAAGAATATTGAGAGATCTGGCTTTAAAAATTGCCATTGTACGGTTTTTTACATCAAGTTTACTAAATATCCGTCTATTGTATCTCCTATAAAGGCATGTTATTATAATATAAATAGGAGATAACTATGAACTATCTGGCTGTAAAAGACTTAAAAAGAACAAAGGAATTATGGAGTAATCTTGAAATGGAGAAGGAATTAATTATTACCCGTGATGGTAAACCTTCTGCTATTATGGTGAGCATAACTCCTGAAATTGTGGAAGAATCACTTATTGAAATACGAAAAGCTCTTTTTACAATTTCTTTAGCCAGGACAAGAAAGAAAGGCAGTTTGAAACCAATTACCGACAAGGAAATTGAATTAATTACTTCTGAAAGCAGAAAATCCCGGGGTTTAAATGAAAATTGTTCTTGACACAAATGTTCTTGTTTCAGGTTTGATTAATGCAAATGGTTTTCCCGGTCGAATTATTGATCTGGTTCGCAACAACATTTTACAGCTAATTATTGATAGTCGAATTATGGAAGAATATTCTGATGTTCTTAATCGGGATAAATTTAAATCATATTTTTCTAAATATGATGCTGAAATATTTCTGGATTTTATATGGCATACCTCCCATCATGCAATCAGTAGTATAATTATATCTGATTTGCCTGATAAAGGTGATATTCCATTTTTAGAGATCGCCTGCACTGAAAAAGCGTTATTAGTAACAGGAAATACAAAACATTTTCCTGATGAATTATCCAGGGGATGTACTATTTTAACTCCTGAAAAATTTTGTAAAGATATTGTGATATAGGGATATATTATTGAACCCTATATCCGCGGCAGTTGTTTTGGATGTTATTTTTTCATGCAGGAACTGAGAATATTAAGAGATCTGGCTTTTGTAATTGCCATTGTACGGTTTTTTACATCAAGTTTACTAAATATTCGTCTATTGTGACCTTTGACTGTATCCAGGGCAAGAAAGAGTTTTTCGCCAATTTCATGATTGGAGAGTCCCAGGGCAATGAGCTTCAGTACTTCCAGTTCTCTTTGGCTCAATGGATCGATTAAGGGCTGCATCTCTTCATTTCCCTCCTTCTCTGCTTTAAAAGCAGTCACCAGCCTACCAATATACTCCGGCATAATTCCCCGGGAGGCTGTTTCGGACAGCAATCTGAACATAGGAAGACCTTCATCTACGAAGATACGAATAAACCCTTCCGGTTCTGTTAAGGTAAGCACTTTTCCCATTAGCTGAATAGCCTTATTTTTTTCTCCCTGGTCAAAAAAGGCAATTGCCTGGAGAACCATAACTTTAAGTTGTTTCCCATCCCAATGTGCTGTATCAGCCTCAGATTGTAATAATTCAAGTATTTCCAGTGCAGAGGAGGTATCTCCCCGGGCAAGAAATACCTGAGCTTTGCTCATAGGCAAGTCATGCTTTTCGGCCAATTGAGCTGCTGCCTCCAGATTCCCCTGTCTGATCATAGTCAAAACCTGCTGGGCTGACAGTTCAGTAATAGTGCGAAAGAGGGTTTACCGATTTATGGAATTGTCTTGCCCGGCTAAAAGAGAAGCCGCTTCATCAATATCTCCTGTAACCAGTTTTAAATGAGACATAAAAATTTCACATACAATAAATCTGTCAATAGTATTTTCAAACAACCTGGCAAGCTCGATACTTGAATTGGCATATTGGAAAGCAGAATCCATATCATTCCATTGGTAGAATATCCG
>DAOVSY010000623.1 GCA_030633365.1 Spirochaetaceae bacterium
ACTATTTACATAGGTTTTTCCATTAAAAATACATACGATCTCAATTAGCAGAAACTTTTGTTTCTTTTGAAATCTTGTGTTGACTGGTATTATCTTTTTGTATTATTGTACATATGAACACTATAGTTCATATGTACAATAATAGTATTCAGGAATAAATATGAAAGAAACAAACCTGATTTATAAAATTGCTTCACTCTATTTTGAAGATAACCTTACACAACAGCAAATTGCTCAGAAAATGGGTATTTCCCGTATTAAAGTTTCCCGTATGCTTCAGCAGGCCCGAAGTAATGGGGTTGTTGAAATTTCTCTGAATAAACCCCAACAAAACTATACAGAAGAAGAAAAAAGTATTGCTTCTAAATGGAATTTAAATGAAGTTATTTTGTCTGCCCCTGAATATGGAAGTAATGAAGATCTACTTAAGCAGCTTGGAGTAAGTGCTTCAGAATATGCCATAAGAATTTTAAACGGAAATGAAACTGTCAGCCTTGCCTGGGGAAATACATTATCAGCTTTTGTGCAGAATCTTCCAAAACTTGATTTCCCTGAAATAAAAATTGTGCAGATGATTGGTGGTCTTGGTTCTCCTGAAGCAGAAGTCCACAGTTCTGATCTGGTTCGTCGATTATCGGATAAAACAGGTGGAGTGGGAAGAATACTATCAGCCCCAGGAGTAGTTTCTTCAAGTGCTGTAAAAAAAGGATTACTTGAAGATCCGCATATACGGGAGACTCTTTCTCTGGCTGCCTCTGCTGATATTGCCTTTGTTGGAATTGGTACTGGAGCTCCGGATTCTATTCTGATGAGCCAGGGGGAGATTCTTCCAGAAGAAACTCTTGTTGATATAAGGAACAAAGGGGGCGTTGGGGATATCTCCCTTCGCTTTTTTAACAGCAATGGTAGCCTAATTAATCATCCTGTAAATAAAAGAATTATTGGTATAAGTGAATCAGAAATAAGAAGCATTCCCAGAGTAATTGCAATTGCCGGTGGACGGGGGAAATATGAAGCCATAAAAGGTGCCTTGAAAAGTGGGCTGCTGGATGTTCTGATTACAGACTATAAGACCGGAATGAAGCTTACAATTGAGGAGATTTAATATGTATCTACTTGGTATCGATTTTGGCACCGGTGGCGGAAAAGCTGCCATAATAAACGAAAAGGGTGATGTATTAGGCTATGGTTTTGAAGAGTATGAAATTTTTACAGAAAAACCAGGCTGGTCCGAACATAATGCTGATGAATACTGGAATGTCGCCTGTAGAGTTGTTAAGGATGCTTTGTCCCAGGCAAAGATAGACCCTGCTGAAATTAAGGGAATTGCAGTGTCTTCAGCTTTGCCATCAATGGTCATGGTTGGAAAAGATGGAGAGCCTCTTGCCAGGGCGTACAATCTTATGGATAGACGGGCAGTTAAGCAGGTTGAGGAACTTAGGGATAAAATTGGAGAGGAAAAGGTTTTTTACATATCTAAAAACAGGCTGGATGATCATCCTATAATAGTTAACCTTTTATGGGAAAAAGAAAACAGACCTGAAATCTTTTCCAAAATATACAAGGTTCTTACAATAGATGGCTACATTGCTTCAAAGTTAACTGGAA
>DAOVSY010000526.1 GCA_030633365.1 Spirochaetaceae bacterium
TCATTTATTTTCCGGGACTATAAGGGAGAATATAGAATATGGTAAACCGGCCGCTTCCTTTGAAGAAATAGTTCATGCTGCTAAAACAGCGCATTCCTATAATATGATTATGGGTCTGCCTGATCAGTGGAAAGAAAAGGTAGGAGAAGAGGGAACACTTTTATCCCAGGGTCAGAAACAGCTTATATCTCTTACAAGAGCCATTTTAGCTTCACCGGATATCCTTATTATGGATGAAGCAACCAGCTCTATAGATACATTGACAGAAAAAAATATACAACAGGGGATCTCTGCTTTGCTGGCTGACAGAACAAGTATAATTATTGCTCATAGACTTTCAACAATAAAAGATGCTGATAGAATACTTGTTGTGGAAAATGGAATAATTGCCGAAGAGGGAACCCACAAGAGCCTGTTAACTAACAGGAAGCACTATTATGAACTGTATACAAGTCAGTTTAGAAAGGAGAGAACAGAGGCAATAGGGATGTTAAATTAATTGTATTATTTGAAATCTAATAATTGGAGTTTACTCTCCAGGAAATAGAATGTACCTGTAATTAGGAAAAGGAAATAAATATGTCTAAATTAAAATGGCTTAAATTACCAGCAATACTCTTATCGTTATTTGGTTGTATTTCTGATAATAATATATCAAAAGCACCAGGGGACTACCATTTCTTATCTGATAACCTGGTTGATTCTGAGAATTATGAAATAATAAAACTTATAAATGGTCCTATTGATGGAGTTCTTTATGTTCCGGAAATAAATATGATTTTGGTTCAGGCTGGAAGTTATTTCTGGAAAATAAATGATAAAGGTTATGTTATTGATACACTTGAAAGAACTGGTGGTATGTTTAGCTCAGGATTAATTTTGAAGGAAGATTTTTTTATAGACTGGGTATATACAGGAAACAAATCAAAGCAACCATACTCTAATATTATAGATGCTTCTGCTATGACAAAAGAACAGTTAAAAACCTATTTTGATGATACAGAGATAATTGAGTTTGAACGCAAGTATAGAGATGGAATTGAAGTAGCCAGAGCATATTTAAAGAAAAAAGACAGTATTACAGTACTGGATATATCAAAATATTTCGATTTAATTGATACCCAGTGTGACAGAACAGGTTATGTAGAAGGAAATTTTCATAAATTATACTGGGATGATACATGCCTGGAATGGTATGAAAAAAAATATAAAGATAAAATAATTTTTCTGGAAAACACATTAGAGTATTCTCATAATTGGGAAGATAAAAATCAATCTTTTTTTATGCAGAAATTTTCTAAAAAAACTTATCATTTTGAAGAAGGTTTTTTTGGATGGGCTTTTGGAAATATAATGGGTAGAACTTTATGGGCTGAATTACCAGGGAAGCGTCCGGGAACCTATTGGTCTGGTATGGGATATTTTCAATTAAGACATAATTCAGAAAACCTGTATTTTAAATCTTTGATTACAAATGAAGATGATCAGATAAACTTTGAAAATGTTTCAATTTTAAATTTTCCGGAGAAAAATGAAAGTTACGCCTCATTTATAAACCTTGAATACAGAGCTTATAATGAATTAGATGTAGAACAGAAACTTAATAAATATTACGAAAAAGATGTAGGTTTATTTGCAATACGTAGAAAAGTCAATTTAAAATCA
Organism: Spirochaetaceae bacterium; assembly: GCA_030633365.1. The sequence continues at coordinate 1,666 of DAOVSY010000526.1, forward strand.
GATAAAGGAAGAGATTATAAATTTGATACTGAGGGCACTAATTTAACACTTGACTTAGAGAATACTACTTTGGAAAATAAATTTACTAATGCTTTAAGTGATACTATTTTTTTGCAGGATTTTATAAATATTTCTAAAGAGATTGCAGCAAATAGTCCTTTTGTTAAAGACTATGCTTTTCAGTTTGCAAATTATACAACAAAACTATTAATAAAAAATATTACAGATGGAAACTTTGTTGAAGCTAAAAAAGTTTTACTTAACTATATTAAAAATCTTCTTCCTTATTCAGGATCAGATAACAAAACAAGCGATGTAGCAAGTAATGGACTTGTTCTTGGAATTTTATCAAAGGATGAATCACTCAATAAAATAATCTTTAATAAACTCCTGGGATCTGATTTTAAAATTGAGAGTATTGAAAATGAGATTCTTTTATTTAATTTAGCCAGCTATTATGCATTACATAGTAAAAAAGAATTGTTATTACAGGCAACAGTGCAGGCTCTTAAAAAGGGTAAATCTTCCACCCAGTTTCTAACAGATGTAGATTTTAAATTCTATTGGAATGATGAGGATTTTATTAATGTTTTAAATAACAGCATAGTAAGAAAGTCTGATAATACAGA
>DAOVSY010000342.1 GCA_030633365.1 Spirochaetaceae bacterium
CATCGCAAAAACATTGTAGGGGCTGTCCACAAGGATCGATTCATCGACCCTTGTGGCTGCCCTTACAAATTGGCATCAATAATCTATTTTAAATCCCGTATACAATCCCTGGTAAGGAACATCCGAAATATCCAACGAAACAACATGTGCTAACGACGGACCTTTCCTGCACCAACTTACAAATGCATCTACAGACTCAGAATTACCTTCACAATAAATAAGAACTGTTCCATCCCATTCATTCCGAACCCAACCGGTCACACCAATATTTACAGCTGCCTGAACAGTCGAATATCGGAATCCAACGCCCTGCACCCTGCCGTGTACTTTAATTTTTAATGATTTTGCCAAAGTTTTATAGATTTAAATGTTCTTCAATTCGTTCTGATATAATAAAATAATCAAAAGGTTTATAAATAACCTCAAAGGGAATTGAAAATTCCGGCTTTAGAAAACCACTGGTTATAATTATTTTCTTATCACTGCAATAACGATCAAGAAATTTAATCCAATAATCACCACCAAGTGTCTGCATTCGATAATCAGTAATAATCATACTAATATCATGGTCAAGAAGCTGTTTAATTGCACTTACTCCATCAGAAGCAACAAGTATATTATAACCCTTCTTATTAAGAAAATCCCTCAAAGTAAGCCTGACAGCATCCTCATCTTCTACAAGTAGTATATATTTTTTTGTATCCTGTTGTACCATCATAACTCTCTGGCACCCAAAAGATCTTTCATGGCAGAAATTAACTTTTCAAAGTCCAATGGTTTTGTAAAAAAAGCATCAGCACCCTCTGATAATATTTTTTCCTCTTCTAAAGTATCATCCAACCCGCTAATGGAAATTACAACAGGGCTTTTAAGATCTTTATCTTCTTTTATTTTTGTACATAGGAGATGCCCATTAACACCAGGCAAATCTATATCTAAAATTATTACATCCGGTTTTTCAGAAACAAGACGCTTCCCTGCTTCAAACCCATCAAATGCCTGTATAATATCAAAATCTTTAAGTTTCCTCTCAAAAATCAGCTTCATCATTTCGTTAAGGTCTTTATCGTCGTCAATAATCATAATTTTTTTATTTTTATTTAATTTATTTGCAACTTCAGATAGTTCTTCCGGAACTCTCATCCCCCGATTATTTAAAAAATCTATAAGATCTTCAGAATAAATCCTGTACTGACCACCAGGTGTAGTAAAAGCTTTTAGATGATTATTCTTTATCCAGTTAATTGCAGTTTGATTTACAACTCCACAAATATTTGCAACTTCCAATGCTGAAAATATTCTTACTTTTTTAACCCGCTTAGTCATAAATCACCTCTTAACAATTTTTGGATAAATTTTCTATTTGTACTCAGGTTGAGTATAGCAAAAATATCCATTATGTCAAGAAGAAATCAAAATTTGAATATTAAATTAAGAGTGATTACTAAAATGCTCCTCAACAAACTTAATAATAGAGGAATACTCAAATCCCCTGTTTTTTAAAGCTCTGATCATTTTTTCTCTGGTAATATTACTTTTTCTCATAATTTTTTCTGCTGCTTCTGAAAGAATGGTATCTATATCAAGTTCTTCCAGAAAAGGAATCAAATAGCTCCTGACTTCCTCTGGTGATATACCAGCCTTTACAAGACCTGCAAATAGGGACCTGTAACCCTCAGGATGCCTTCTCAGTCTGCCGGAAAGCCATATTTCCATAAACCTAAAGTTACTTAAAGCACCTTCTTCCTGTAATTCTACCAGAATTTTATTTACATTTTCCAAAGAAAATTCTCTTTGAATGAGTTTTTGTTTTAACTGATAAACAGAATGTTCCCGGGATCCAAGTAATTCCAAAGCCTTTTTTTTTGCCAGAATATATTCCGCTCTAATCTTTAATTCATCAGCCTGTAATTCAGACAGACTAATTCCGGCTTCCAGATTATTTTGAAGAACCATTTTCTGTGAAATAAAAAAAGAGGAGCCGTTGGATAGTAAAAGCTCTGCTTTACCACTCCTTGCCCCTCTTCTAATAATCTTAAGAATAGAAAGTTTAACGTTTTGAGAACTGGAATTTTCTCCTTGCGCCTCTTTGTCCAAATTTCTTCCTTTCAACCATTCTGGAGTCCCTTGTCAGAAAACCATTGGCTCTTAATGATGCCTTATTGGTATCATCATACTCTACCAAAGCTCTGGAGATGCCATGTCTGCATGCACCCGCCTGACCGGAAGGACCACCGCCCTTTACTGTAATAAGAAGGTCATACTTACCTTCTGTAGCTGTTACACCTAAAGGTTGTTTAACAACAAATACAAACATTGGGTTTGCAAAGTAGTCATCAACATCCTTACCATTTACACTTATTTTACCATTACCTTCTCTAAGGAAAACCCGGGCAATAGCAGTTTTTCTTCTTCCTGTACCTAATGCAAGATTTTTAACCACGTTTTATTCTCCTGATCCTAAATTTCGAATGCTTCAGGCTGCTGAGCTGCATGTGGGTGGTCTGAGCCTGCATATACCTTAAGATTTGTATAGAGTGTTCTTCCGAGACGTCCATTAGGAAGCATCCCTTTTACTGCACGTTCCATTGGAAAAGTAGGCTTTCGACCTATCATATCGATAAATCTTTCTGCGGTAAGTCCACCGGGATAACCTGAATGTCTGTAATAGATCTTTCTGGTTTCCTTATTTCCGCTTACTTCAACCTTAGCTGCATTAATAATAATAACATAATCCCCAACTTCCTGGTGGGGTGTAAATTCAGGTTTATGTTTTCCGCGTAAAAGATTAGCTGCTTCAACTGCAACACGGCCTAGTCTTTTGCCGGATGCATCAATAACATGCCATTTTCTTTTAACGTCTTTTGGATTAACAAAAATCGTTTCCATTGCTTTTTCTGCCTTTATAATTAAATTCAAACTGATAATGTAACCACTAATAAAAGTGATGTGCAGTTTTTCATATTTGAATGATAATGTCAACGTAGTAAATCTTATTTTATAGATAGTTATAAAATAAAATTACCCTTTTTTAAACCTAACCAGCATTACTATAAAAGCTGAACTTATAAAAATTAGGGGGACTACACTTAATAGTGTCCCAATGTCCAATACATTGCTTATTATGAATAAATCGTCACCAAGGACACCAAACATCATAAAAGTAGAATACATTATCTGACCATATTGAATAATGACAGCTATAATAATTAACATCCATGCAGTATCCCGGGTATGAGACCAGTAAAGTATGGCAAGAAAGGTTGCAATTGCTCCAAATGAAATCTGAGACAGAATCAAAACAATATCTTTAACTGCCATAATCACTCCTTAGGTTGCTTCCAACCAGGCTTATCATATCCATAAAATCTTTTATCTGCCCTTTTTCATAGTAACATGGAATTATACCGGGAATATCTGGTTCCGGAGGTAGCAATACCGAACATTTTAGAGCCCTGGTAAACAATTCAGAATATTCCTCACCCTTAAGTTTAAATCTAAGATATGGGCCAACCATTTCCCAAAGGGAAGATTCAAATACAGATCTATCAACACAATTATCATTTTTACCATATTTAATTAATGAAGCAATAGATTTTATTAACATATCATAGATCATTGGAGACAAGTCATCCGAAGGGGCAATAAATTCATTTTTTTTATTTACAGCCAGCACAACCGGACCTAAATTCCAGGGTAAAGGGAGTCTGGGAATAAAAAAATCAAGGTTTTTCCAAATAACAGAGGACTTTAAAAATGGGCTCCAAATGCCAAAC
>DAOVSY010000247.1 GCA_030633365.1 Spirochaetaceae bacterium
AAGGAAAGAGAGAGTACTAATAACTACCCTGACTAAAAAAATGTCAGAAGATTTAACAGATTATTATCTTGGACTTGGCTTGAAAATACGATATCTCCATTCTGAAATTGAAACCATAGAGAGAGTTGAGATACTCCGTGATCTTAGATTGGGAACTATTGATGTTCTTGTAGGAATAAATCTTTTACGAGAAGGGCTGGATCTTCCTGAAGTATCTTTAGTGGCAATACTTGATGCTGATAAAATAGGCTTTTTACGTTCTGCAACTGCCTTAATTCAAACAATTGGAAGAGCTGCAAGAAATGTGAATGGAACTGTAATTATGTATGCAGATAAATATTCCTCTGCCATGGAAGAAGCCATTAATGAAACCAATACCCGGAGAGAAAAGCAAACAGTCTATAATCTGGAACATGGGATTACTCCTGTAAGTATTAAAAAATCAATAGAAGAGATGCTTGTAAGAAAAAAAGAAGATACAGTAAAATCTGAAACTGTAAATCTTGATATTATAAAAAAGGGCTACAATATTCTTATTCCAGGTGCAAGGAAAAAACTGCTTAAAAAACTGGATTCTGTAATGCTGGAACATGCAAAAAATATGGAATTTGAAGAAGCTGCTATTGTAAGAGATGAAATAAAAAATATAAAGGATCAATTTTCGATATTGTGATATATTTTTGTTATGAAAATATGTTTATTAGTTTTAATAATTGTATCAGGTTTATTTTTATCCTGTACAGAGGAAAAGGGCATTGCAGACATAGAATTGACTGCTACAAAGGTTTTATCCATTCAATCCAGATGGAGTGTAATTAATTCAACTCATTTAAGACTTCGTGAGAAACCGGATTTAAATTCAAAAGCTATAGCTACATTATGGAAGGGTTATGTATTGGAAGTTATTTCTCAAAATACTGTTAGTGAAAATTTGGAAAATGAAGAAGGGTACTGGTATCAGGTAAAGTATGGAGGACTTCAGGGCTGGGTCTTTGGAGCTTATCTTAAATTTTTTGATTCCAAGGAAAATGCAGAAAGAAGTTCAAGAGAGATTAAGGGTTAATGGACCTTGTCTTAAATTTTCTGCCATGGGTTTTGCCTCCACTGATCGGAGCTGCTATTGGATATATTACAAATGCTATTGCAATAACAATGTTGTTCAGGCCGCATGGTGAGAAACGATTGCTATCTATTAGAATCCCAATGACTCCTGGGATTATTCCTAAACAACGTTATGAACTATCGGAAAGTGTTGGAAAAATGGTTTCCAGAGAGCTTTTAACAGAGGATGCTGTCCGGAAACAGATAAGATCAAAATCATTTCTTAATAGTATTAAAAATAGTCTTGGCACATTTCTGGATTTACTTATTGATACTCCTGTTTCTGAATTAAAAAATAAATTTGTTAAATCAAAATTAAAAATTAAAACTACAGGAGATCTGGATGAATCGTTTCTTCCTGAGCTGCTTGGTGGATTTCTCGATTCTGCAGGGTTAATAAATATTATTGATAAGTTACTTGATAAAGGTATTATTTATCTTAAAGAAAAAACTATAAATCAACTTTTTCCAGATAAAAAAGAACTGCTTGTAAAAAAAATGATTACTATACTTCTTTCTCCTGAACTTGAGCAGCGTTTTCTCAATATTACCGATAAGTGGATAGAAAAAGCAGTTTATGATAATTATCATCTATCTGAAGTACTTACAGATGACAATATAACCCGGTTTGTAGATATTTTTGGGAAATTTTATAAAAGACTTTTTCCTCACTTTATAAATTTTCTGGAAAGTGATGAGATAAAAAAAGAACTTGAAATCCATGGAAGAACTCTTCTTAAAGATATATTAAATAAGTTAAATAGAATTCAGCGTTTTCTTTTATCCGCAGGTCAGTATGATAGAACCCTGGATGAAAATATGCTGGATATAGTTGATGATACTATAAGAAATTTAGAAAATTTTGGCAGTAGAGATAAAAATATTATAAAGATGGCAGAAGGGTTAAAACAACGGTTAAGTTCATTTAGTCAGACTTCTGCAGGGCAGCTTGTGAGTGAATGGGATGGTGATATTTTTGAAGACCTTCATAATCTGGAAAAATCTGTTTTTGATATATTTCGCAATCCTGTTATTTCAAAAAATATCGAGGGATCACTAAATAGCTCTTCCGGTAAATATGGCGATCTTGCATTGGATGTTCTTATAAAAGATCTGTTTGGCCTGGAATTTTCAGATATTAAAGCAGGAGTTATTGCTTTCTTCTTTCCAGAACAAAAAGAAAATAAATCCAAAATATTGTCATCACACTTATTTACCGGAATATTTAATGTAGTTTCAGGTAATGGAAAACTTTCATTAGAAAATATAATTGCAGTTTCTCCAAAATTAAGGGAACGGATAAAAAACAGTTTAACTAATACGCTTATAGGCATTGTTGATAATAATGTTCCTAAAATACTTGAGAGCATTGATGTTAATACTCTTGTGGTAGATAAGATAGATACTCTGGATATGGCAAAAGTAGAGAAATTAATACTGGATATTGTAAGAAAGCAACTACGATGGATAAATCTATTTGGTGCACTTCTGGGATCTGTTATAGGTGGAGCCCAACTACTGTTAAATATGTTTATGTAAAAAATAATAGATGTAAAAATAAAGGATTGACAATTCAACCGCAGTGACATAGCCTGTTTCCTATGTACATTGTAATTCTTGGAGCTGGTAGAGTAGGTTATATGCTTGCTAAACAGCTAATTGATGAAGGTAAGGATATTGCCTTAATAGAACTGGACACAGAAAGAGCAAAAATAAGTACTAATAGTCTTGATTGTCTTGTTCTTAATGCATCCGGAACAAATCTTAATACTTTAATAAAAGCTGGTATTAATAAGGCTGATGCCTTTATAAGTGTTACTCAATCTGATGAAATTAATATGATAGCCTGTGGTATTGTAGCTAATGAGTTTGAAAAACCTGTAACTATTGCAAGAGTAAGAAATGTAGATTATGTAGATACCCGTCTGCTGGATGAAAGTATCCTTGGTATAGATCATATTATAAATCCAGACATTGAGGCTTCTCAAGCAATTCTAAGGGCAGTAGAACACGGTGCCATTAGTGATGTTATGCAGTTTGAAAGCAGCAGTCTTGAGATGAGAGATTTACCTCTTGGAAGAGATTCTATCTTTATTAACAGACCTCTTAAAGTTGTAAGAAAGGAACTGGATATAGATTTTTTAATTTCAGTAATTATTAGAAACAATATATCTATAATTCCAAATGGTGAGACAATTCTTTTGGAAAATGATCGAGTGTATCTCCTTTCCACAGAAGAAGTTTTTGCAGAAATATATACTCTGGAAAAACTGGGAGATAAAGAAATTAATAAAATACTCATTGTTGGTGGTGGTGATGTAGGAATGAATATTGCTGATGGAATTCTTAAACATGAGGAAGCAGATCCAAATATTTTAGGTAAACTAAAACATATATTAAGAATACAAAAGCGAAAAAAACTTCACATTATTGATAAAAATTATGATAGAACAAAAATCCTTGCAGAACGTTTTCCTCAGGCTCTTGTTACATGTCAGGATATAACTGAGGAAGGTGTGTTAGAGGATGATGAACTTATAAAGAATGATCTTATAATATCTGCTACCGGGAACCATGAATTAAATATAATTACCGGTAGTTATGCAAAAACTCTTGGAATTAAAAAGGCAATTTCTCTGGTAACAAAGGACAGTTACCGCAATCTTGCTCATAATTTAAATCTTGATGTTACAATAAGCAGAAATACAACTGTTGTCAGCTCAATCTTAAAAATACTTCGAAAAGGTAATATTAAAAATGTTTATGCCCTGTCCGGCGGCAGGTTGGAAGTAATTGAATTTTCAGTTTCAGATAATTCAGACCTTATTGGAAAAAAACTTAGTGAAATTAAACTTCCTAAAAATACATTAATTATTCTTATTACCAGAGGGGACGAGACAATCATACCTTATGGTCTTCTTGAAGTAGAAGCGGATGATCATATTGCAATTATTACAGAAAGGGAATCTATTAAAAAACTGGAAGGACTCCTTACAGAGTGAAAATAAAAATAGTTTTACATGTTCTTTCAGTAATACTACTGATTATTTCTCTTTTTATTTTACTTTCAGCTTTTGTTTCACTTAGGTATAAAGAAACAGAATCAGCATTTGCTTTTTTTAAAACTTTAGCAGTAGTAGTTCCTTTTGCTATAGTTGTTTACTTTGCTACTAGATCAGGTAAGGATAATGTTCTTGGTACAAGGGAGGGTTTTCTTCTTGTTACTGCAAGCTGGATTGCTGCTTCTCTGGCCGGAGCTCTTCCTTTTGTCTTTGCTGGTGCTATTCCTGCTTATACAGATGCTTTTTTTGAAACAATGTCTGGTTTTACAACTACTGGTGCATCAATTTTAACGGATATTGAAGGCCTTTCTCATGGTATGCTTTTTTGGCGTTCACTAACTCACTGGCTGGGAGGAATGGGCATTGTAGTTCTTACAGTGGCACTACTTCCCTTATTAGGTATAGGTGGGATTCAGTTACTTAGAGCAGAAGCCCCTGGTCCTTCAATGGATAAAATTACCCCAAAAATAACACAGACAGCAAAAATTCTGTGGCTGATATATGTTGGTTTTACTGTTATTGAGATAATATTATTAATGATAGGAGGTATGTCCCTTTTTGATGCATCAACTCATACCTTTGGCACCATGGCAACTGGGGGATTTTCAACCAAAGCTTCTAGTGTCGGAGCTTTTGATTCTGCTTATATACATATTGTAATTACAGTTTTTATGGTATTGGCAGGTATGAATTTTAATCTTTTCTATAAGGTAATTTCCGGTAACTTTAAAGGCTTTTTTAAAGATACAGAAATGAGAGTTTATCTTTCTATATTTTTACTTATATCTGTATTAATTAGTATAGATCTTATGGGTACATATGGTAGTTTTGGTAAAAGTCTCCAGTATGC
>DAOVSY010000214.1 GCA_030633365.1 Spirochaetaceae bacterium
AATAGTTTTAAACTCTATGACAGATGGGATCATAGTTACAGATACTTATAATAAAATTTTATTTCATAATAGAAGATCTGATCGTCTTATTCCATTTTCTTCGGTCGAACTGGATGATTCCATTATATGGGAAGTTATAGATGATAATGACATTTCAGAATTTATTAAAAAAACCCTTATAAATGCAGAAAAAGTCAGTGAAGAGGAATTTACAATTAAAATAGGTGGTGTTTCCAAAACTCTCTGGCTGGATATTATGCCTGTTGTAAGAGAAGGATCTATTCAGGGAAGCCTTCTTCATATATCGGATATTACTGAACGTAAAAAAAGAGATGGCAGATTAAGACGTGCAGAAAATTTAGCTTCTCTTACTACTCTTGCAGCAGGGGTTGCTCATGAAATTAAGAATCCTCTTGGATCTATTAGTATTCATATACAGCTTATGCAAAAGTCATTGAAAAGAGATAAACAATTAGAGGAAGAAACTTCCGGTAAGTATCTGGATATATTAAATGAAGAAGTTGAAAGACTTAATAATATTATAGTGGATTTTTTGTTTGCTGTCAGACCAATGAACCCTACTATGAAGAAGTCGGATATAAATAAAGTTCTTACTGATTTATTGGAATTTGTTAAATATGAACTGGAAGAAGCTTCTGTAACTATTGAATGTGAGTTTGAGGAAGATCTTCCAAAACTCGAAATAGATGAAAAGTACATTAAGCAGGCTATTTTGAATATAATTAAGAACTCAGTTGCTGCAATGCCGGATGGCGGGGTGATGTATTTTCGAACTGTTAAAGATGGCGATTTTGTTCATATATATGTATGCGACACAGGAACAGGCATTTCTGAAGAAAATATGTCTAAAATATTCGAACCATATTTTACTACAAAACAGTTTGGTTCCGGTTTAGGTTTAACTGTAGTTTATAAAATTATTAAGGAACATGGTGGAGATATTGTTCTTGAATCTGTGGAGAATCAGGGTACTACTTTTACAATAAATTTACCTGTTCCTCAGATAGGAAAACAACTTCTTGACTGGAAGGGGCAATCTTGAAATTTAATATATTAATAGTGGACGATGAAAAAAATATTAGAGAAGGTCTTGGTCGTTCTTTAGAGATGGATGGTTATAATATTTTACTTGCAGGAGATGGTAAAGAGGGACTTAGTCTGATTAATAATAAAGAAATTGATCTTGTTATTTCTGATTTAAAAATGCCTGAAATGTCAGGAGAAGAACTTCTTCGTAATATAAGTGCTTCAAATCCAACTATTCCAGTAATAATTCTTACCGGACATGGCACTATCGAATCCGCTGTTGATGCTATGAGGGATGGAGCTTTTGATTTTCTTACAAAACCAGTAAATCTGGATAGAATGTCACTTTTAGTAAAACGAGCTTTATCAAACAGACAGTTAGTACTTAAGCATCGTGAATTACAAAATGAAATTGATAAATTAAGTAAGAAAAATAAATTTTCCAGCATTATTGGAAAAAGTACTCAAATGAGAAAAGTGCTTGATATTGTGGAACAGGTTGCAGAAACGAAAGCTTCTGTATTAATTACTGGTGAGAGTGGTGTGGGTAAGGAACTTATTGCAGCGGCTCTTCATAATTTGTCACCAAGGAAAGATAAAAAAATGGTGGAAGTACATTGTGCGGCACTTTCAGAGTCTCTACTTGAAAGTGAACTTTTTGGTCATGAAAAAGGATCATTTACAGGTGCTGTGGGAAGGAAACGTGGACGTTTTGAAGTTTCTGATGGTGGTACAATATTTCTGGATGAGATTGGTGAAATATCACAACAGGTACAAATTAAGCTTCTTAGGGTTTTACAGGAGAAAAAATTTGAACGTGTTGGTGGTGAGGAAACTATAGAGGTTGATATTAGAATTCTTTCTGCTACAAATAAGGACTTAAAGGAAGAGACTTAAAGTGGTAACTTTAGAGAAGATCTTTTTTATCGGTTAAATGTTGTAAACATTCACGTTCCTCCTTTACGTGATAGAAAAGATGATATCGAGCTGTTGGCAGCAGCATTTCTTAAAGAGTTTGCAGAAGAAAATGGTAAAAATATTACAGCAATTGATCAAAAGGCCCGGCTGGCTCTTCATAATTATAACTGGCCTGGGAATATAAGAGAACTTCGTAACTGTATTGAAAGTGCTGTAGTGATGTGTAAAGGATCTGTAATAACTTTAGATGATATGCCTCCATCTATAGGGTCAAATTCTGATGATGATTCCTTAAAAATACCTATTGGAATAAGTATGGAAAATGCTGAAAAAGAAATAATAAAAGCAACTTTATTTCATGAGAATGGGAATAAGACAAAAACTGCTGAAATATTAGGAATTGGAAGAAAAACATTACATAGAAAAATTAATGAATATGGCCTAAACATCACAAATGAATAAATTATTTATCCTGTTTTGCCAGTTCCCATGCCTTTATTTTTTGAAATGAAATATTTAGTTTTTTAGTTTTTTCTGTAGCTGCTTTCATAGAGTCATTACTTGAATTATTTTTATCAGGATGATATTTGATTATTAACTTTTTATATGCATTTTTTGTAATAGTAAAATCAGATCCAAAAGGTACTCCCATATTCATATAATCCTGTCGGAGAACTTCAGGTGTTTTTGGTATTGATGATTTTTTGTTTGTAGAATTAGTTCCATTTTTATTTACTGATCCTGTATCAGAAAGAAAATCGTTTAGTTCATCCCATGCATCTGTGTAATCACTATCCCTGGTTTCTGAAAAATCATCATATGCAAAGTTGATATCATCTGTATCAACAAACATAGATTTTATCAATCTGTTAAATCTTTCAATTATTGGATCCATTAAACTTCAGCTCTCCTGTTCAAAATAAAACATTCCGGAAAAAACATAACCAGGCTGACCGGTTATATATACATAGTTATTTTCCTTATCCCATTGGAAAAAGAGAGTATCTGACCTGTAAAATATTGTCAATTCTCTGTCACATAATCCATTAAGTACAGCTGAAACACCTGCTATGGCAGAAATAAAACAGTTATCTCTAACAGAATATTGTAAATAGGTTTCTACACCAATTTCTTCTTCATTAAATATTTTTATAAAAGCTGTCCTGTACTGTCTTTTTTTCTTTATCTGTTTGAAATAATTAGAAATTTCTTTTTTATCATTTTTTTGTTTATTAGAGAAAAAAACAGATATGCCAGTATCTTTTAGTGTTACTGGAGTGTAAACAATTGATCTTCCTTCAATTATTACCTGCTTACTAAAATCATTCATTGAATTTTCAGAAAGTATTTCCCCTTTTTGATTAGATGCTTCTCCCAGAGATATACGGAAACTGATGCTATCAATACAATCAACTGTAAAGATACCGAAGTCAGTACTAATTACTATATACTTACTACCTGCCAGGCCATAATCAAAGATATATTTTGCACTGCAAAGTACAGCATCATAACTGACATTACCTGTAATTCCTTTGGAATTATAAAATTTCATTACTACTTCATTTTCTTTTCCCGAGTAGAGAAAAATAATTCCATTTGCACCTACACCTTTGCTTCTTTTACAGACATCTTTTGCCATTTTAGGTAATATTTCTGTACTAATAGTGGCTTTGTTAATTTCATTAACAAGCAGAAGATCATTCCCACCAATTTGTAGTTTATAAAATTTAAATTCCATATTGAAATAATACAGTATTCATAAAATGAGTTCCAGAAGAAATTAAAAAAAATGAATAATGAATAATTGAGATAGGATAAGTTCTTTTTGTATTAAATAAGTATTCTGGTTGCAGATTCAGGGTTCTCAGGATTAAAAGTAATTATACTAAGCTCAGGTCCATCATGCGAACCGTTAAAACATTTTGTTTTTCCTATTTTGTCTTTCCAACTACCTGTAAGCCTTGTTGATTCATGAATGTGACCATGTAAAGTTAGTACTGGTTGATATTTCTCTATAAAATTATAAATGGCTATAGATCCCAAATGTACATCAATAGGAACATGATCAATGAATTTACCGTCTAAATCGCCTCTGTCAAGTGCTGTCTTATATGGTGGAGAGTGGAATAGACATATTGTTTTTTTAAAATCAAGATCCGTAGCAAAATTTTCAAGATCATTTTTTATTGTTTTTAAATTTTCTTCAGGATCTCTGTTTTTAAAGGTAAATAAACCCTCATGGGGAGCTATGGATCCCGGGTCAACATATTGGGAGATATCATACCTTTCCCAATCCTTTAGCAAAAATGGGGTAGGAGGAACAAAGGAATAGCCAAAAATATCATACTCTTTCCATTTGAAAGATTTTTCATTTATATATTTCCATAATTTATACTTTTCAATGTCTATAATTTCTTCTTCAAGATTTTTGCTGTCATCATTACCCAGAATTAAAAATATTTCAGGATAGGATTCTTTTAATACAGACTGTAAATCCAGTAATTTATTTAGAATATAATTTGAAAAAAAAGTATTTTTAGTGTATTCCCCATTTCTACTAATTAAAGATCTGGATAGATCCCCTCCAAGAAAGACAGCATCCGGTGAAGAATTGGCAATGTAGGTAAAAAGATTTTCATATTTTAACTTATTGCCATGAAGATCAGAAGTGAAAATACATCTAAGGTTATTTTTCATTATTAGTTTTTCATTTTTAGTTTATGTGCTGCATCTGTTACTGCATCAATTTTTAAAGCATAACTTGTTTTGTTTTTAATATCTTCATCAGAAATAAAATGAACATCAAGAATCCCTTCAGTCTTATAACTGGTTTTAAGATAATTATTTTCACTTAAGGTTAAACTCCATCCTTCAAGCCAGTTCTCAAGATCCTTTTTTTGTTTATCTGAGCCCGTAAAATGAAGAAGAATATCTATATCACTTGAAGGTCCTGCAGATGCATTTTTTGTACTGCCAAACAGATAAAAGGCCTTTACTCCAAAACGGGTTGTACTTAAATTAGAAGCAATTGTTTCTGCCATATGATATCTCCATCTCCAAAAATCATCCTGTAGAGAAGCAAAATCCTGCGTTTTTACAGGATGTTTCTTTTTTCCAGACGAATCCCTTTCCTGATTACTTTGAGGGGTACAAAGATAAGCAATTGCCTTATTAAGATCAGAGTTCATTAATATTTTTAATATTTGACCATCCCAGGAATTGGGAACATCAATTATTTTAACAGTTGATTCCAAATGAGAAAATTCAGGCAGTATTTTTGACAGAAGATTTTCTGAATGACTAAAAAATATGTTATTAAAAATTATATTATCTTTATCCGGATAGAGGGGAAGATACTTAATAGAAGCTTCAATTAAATCCTGAAAGAAGTGGGTTCCAAAAGAAAGGTCAGGAGTATAATTCCCTTTTTCCCTGGCTATTTCGATTAAAACTGATGTATTTTTTATATCTGCATAACTTACATTAACACCAAGTTTAATGTCTCCCC
>DAOVSY010000299.1 GCA_030633365.1 Spirochaetaceae bacterium
CTTTAACTATCTCTGTGTTTACTACAGGAATATTATGGTCTTTAACTGTACTTTTAAAAAAATCTGAAATATAAGGTTCATCTGCAAAAAACATAAAAATCCTCTCTGAAGTAGATATTTATTAAATTATTCATGCAGATTTATAACAAATAGTTTGGAAAATGACCATATATAATTAAAAAAAAATCAACCTTCGAAATAATTTTTTATATCGAAGGTTGAATAATACCGGGAAGTTATTTATCCCCGACGATATTCATCAGGAACCATATCTTCATTTACATTCTCAATAGTTGAACCAGAACCCAGGTCACTCCGAATCTTTCCACCTTCTGCAAATGCACTTGTTGACAGAATAATGAGAAAAACCAACATGCTAAGTAATACAAAAATTTGTTTCATAGAAAATCTCCTTAAGCGTTTATATCTATTAGTCGCCATAATTTAAAAAAGGTTCCATAATCGTGGAATATAATGTTTAAAAGAATTATATTTTGAAGTAACTATGAATAAAATCTTAACAATAATACTGTTTGTTATATTTATTAACTCTTTTTCTCCTATATATTCTCAAAGCAGCTTAAGCTTTGATTTTTTAAACAGAACTCTCGGGCAGAATCAAACCGAAAGAGATAAGAGTATTCAACGCCTTTCTTCTGCTGTTCTATTATGGACTGATGATCCAGCAACTCATGCAATTTTTGAAAAAGTTAAATCCCATATAGACTACCTGTCAGTTACTGTGAGGAGTCAACAGGATCTTATATCCTATTATAATACTAAAGATGGTTATCTGGAGCAATTATCAGTTTCTCTTCAAAGAATAAGGGAATTAATTCTAAAAAAATCCAATGGGATCTATAGCCCTGAAGATAAAGAGATGGTGGATTCAGAAATATTTTTTCATTACCATGGAATACTAAAAGTAATTTCCTGGGCTCAATTTAATACAAAACCACTCTTTGGTTCCTGGATGGATGATGATCAACTGGTAAACAGATTTAAAGAAGTGGATTTTTATACTATTGAAGGACTTGATAGAATATTAGGCACTGTGCTATCAGAAAGGGCAAAACAGGGAGCAATAGTAAATACTCTTAATTACAGATCAAAGGGATTTAGCAATGAACAGGGTAATTCCCATTCTTTTCTAAGTAATGGAGATACTTCTTTCGATTCTGAAATATCAAATTTGAAAAGAAGCGAAATACTGTTTTTTTCAAATCTATTTCTTCTAAAGCTTCAGTTACAATAAAAATATCAGCCTTCGGAACAGATCATTATTCCGAAGGTTGAATAATACTGGAATGTAATTTACAATTTTAACACACCCTTATACTGTTAAGGACAATACTATCTTTGAGCACTCATAGGGCCACTTGGCTCACTATCAGCCATTTCATTCGCTTCCTGACGTATTTCAGTAGCTGCATCAATGTCTATATCTCCGTCTAATTGAGCACCAACATCTTCCACCTCATCGCCTGTTGTATCGCCCGCATTTCCGGAATCAATAGCGATTGATTCCCTTGTTCTGCCCTTAAGGCTAGTATCACCACCCATATCATCAAAGGTCATGTCGAGATGAACATCGGATATATTCTCTTCGATCATGGCATAAACATCCGGGTCTAACATATCGGCAGCAGGATGATGTGCAAATGCATTTGTTGACAGAATAATGAGAAAAACCAACATGCTAAGTAATACAAAAATTTGTTTCATAGAAAATCTCCTTAAGCGTTTACTTGTTAGTCGTTAAAATTGTTAAAAGGTTCCAAAATATAATTTATAAAGCAAATTTGACTGTTTAACTAACCTTATGCGATAATAGATATAAATTAGGGGGTTGTAATGAAAAAAATATTTATTATATTGGTTATTATTACGAGTTTATTTGGATGTACAACATTTGATACAGTTATAAGTGATCTGAATAGTGCAGTATCTGATTTAGGTAGAGCGAGTTCTGAAGGTGCCATTTTTAATCCAATGTTTGAGTTTACAATTTTTTATGCTACACATCTACTTCTCGTTGGGTATGGATTTGAGGATGATAACTTTAGAGAAGGTGAAGGTGTTACCTGGAAAGTAGAAAATGTTAATAATGGAGAAGAAGTTATCATTAAACGTGCTTTATTACAGAATGTGGATAGTAACAGTTCATGGTGGTTACTTTCTTCAGATGCAGATGGAAAAGATAACTACTATGAAATGCTGATTGATGATGATATGAATATCCTGAAAGTCCGATACAGGGATTCCGAAAGTAGTGAAATAAAGGAAATAGTTCCTGAACAAGATGAGGATTCTTCCAGTCAGAGTGAAGATGATTATGAAAAAATGGATTCTGATTATTATGGAGAATATTCTGTAGGGAAGGAAACTATAAAAACTAAAGCTGGTTCCTTTAAAACGGAGCATATTGTTATTGAAGATGATGAAACAGATGATACTGATTTTAAATACGAATACTGGCTTGCTGATAAGGTTCCGGGAACATGTGTTAAATATATCTATAATGATATTTCCGAAAATACATCAATGACCGGTGAAGTAATTGATATCAGAGGTGGTTATAGAACACAGTTGGATTCTTATTAGGTATATAATTAATCAAGCCTGATAACTGATTTCAATATTCAATTTAATCAGTATGAATATCTTTCACGAATCGAACGAATTACCGGCTGCATATTAAGGAATATCTCCACTATTTCAGGATCAAACTGTTTCCCTGCCTGTTTTTCTATATACTCAAGTACACTTGTCTCATTCCAGCCTTCCTTATATGCCCGGTCTGAGATAAGTGCATCAAAGACATCTGCTATGGCCACAATTCGTGCAGTAATAGGGATCTCTTCTCCAATTTTACCCTGGCCAAATTTAACCGGATCTTTAAAAATATCTTCAATTTTACCTGGATAACCATGTCCATTCCACCATTCATGGTGGTTGAGTACAACCTCATAGGCAACTCTGTCCCAATGGGAATCAAGATTTTTAAAAAGGCGTGCACCATATACAGTATGTAATTTCATCAATGATTTTTCATCATTCGTTAAAAGTGCCGGCTTTTTAAGAATAGTATCGCTTACGGCAACTTTTCCCACATCATGCAGCATTGCAGCAGGCATAAGCGCTTCTTTAGTCGAACGTATCAAGCTGGTTGAGATGTCCCTCCTTTCAGCCCATATGGAGAAAATCTCTGTGGAATATGTTGATACACGTTTCGCATGCTGTCCTGTCTCAAAAGGGTCATGAAGTTCGGAAATCTCCACCATTCGAAGTACCATTTCACGGTTGAGTTTTGCACGTTCTATAGCATTTGCCGCATGCTGAGCGAACTGCATAATATATAGTCTGTCCTGACCGGAAAAGGGAATAACTTCACCTGATGGTGATTGTGCGTTGATGAGCTGAAGTACTCCAAGGGTTATCTTTGATCTGGTTAGCAGTGGTACGATGAGCATCGACTTTGTCCGATAGGAAGCTTGCTTGTCAAAGGCCGGATTGAATGAAAAAGATACATCGCTGCGTATATCATATACATCGTCCACCAGTATAGGTTCTCCACTTACAGCCACGTATCCGGCCAGGGAGGTTTTATCTACAGGAAGACTGTTCCTGGCGTAAATATGCTTCTGTTCTGCTGTTTCATTTATGAACAGTGTGTCGTTCTGAATATAGTTAAAATAGAGTTTTCCTTTTGCCTCCAGGTAGAGAGTTCCTGCATCTGCCCTAACGAACCTGCGGGCTTCGAAAAGAATTCGCTCCAGTAATGTATCCAGATCACTAATATGATAAATATTCTCAACAGTAGCTAACAACTGATCAATATTTCTGCATTCATTTTCCTCTTGCTGAATAATACTGATATTTCTTTTAATATTGGCAGCTTTATTTAGTAAAGACATACACTACATAATAAACTCATATTAGTAGATATTTCAAATGTTTTTTAAGAAACCTTATAATTTTTTAAAAAAACTTATCAGTTTGATCAGCCTGACTGATATAGTGCTTGTATTATTAAATTACTTTTTAGAAGGTGTGCATAAAAAAAGTCCTTGCTATGCAAGGACTAAAGTTAAGCGTCTGATCAGAATCGAACTGACGTCATCAGCTTGGAAGGCTGAGGTAATACCATTATACGACAGACGCAGAGAACACCCGAGTCATAGACCCTTATGTTTTGGTTTCATATATATACTAAATATCATAATCATCGTCAAGTAGATGTTGCAACTTACTAAGTGATAGAGTAGTATCCATTTGAAAAATTTAATATGTAACAGGAAGTACTAATGGGATTACGAGGTGAAGTTTTTTCAACCAGAGCCAATTCTGATA
>DAOVSY010000507.1 GCA_030633365.1 Spirochaetaceae bacterium
TAACCTGTTCCATCAAATTTTTCATGATGGGATACTGCAATCACTGCACCGGCTTTTAAATATTTACTGCTTGAATTTGCCAGGATTTCATATCCAATTAAAGTGTGTTGTTTCATTTCTTCAACTTCTTTGAGTGATAATCTTCCGGGTTTTAACAGAACAGAATCGGGGATGCCCAGCTTTCCAATATCATGAAGAGGAGCTGCCATAAAGAGCAAATCTTTCATATCCTGACTTTGACCGAATGATTCTGAGAGAATAAGTGAATATCTGCTTACACGAGAAATATGTGCTCCTGTTTCCGCATCTTTATAATCAGAAGCTTTACCAAGGACATCAAGGGTTTCGTTTTCTCTGGTAAATACCTCTTTTCTTGCTATTGCCTCCTCGATTGCATATTTTTTTAACCTTGAATATGTCAGATCAAGATTATATGTCATTTCATTAAATTCAAATGCAAGCTCTCCTATTTCATCAGGATATTCAATTTTAATTTTTCGGGAAAAATTTTTATCTACAGCAATAGAATGAATACCCTTTCTTATTCTTTGTATTGGATCCAGGGTAATTTTTAAAGCGAGTAGAATGCCTAAAATAATAATTATCAGTGAAATGGTAAATATCAGTATTTGTAAATATGTCAATTCCCATATTTTCTTTGTAAATATTTTTTTATCCTCTACTAAAAATATTTCCCAATTAAATTGAGAAATATATGTTGAAAGCCCTGTATATGTATGTTCCGATATTGTGAAATCTAATAAACTACTATGCAAATGTGGAGTACCATTCTGTAACAATTTCCAATCTTTTTGAGTATAATTAATATCTGATGTCGAAAACATAAGTAGTCCATTATTATCAACTGCAAATATGTGTTCCGAATCTTTTCTTATCATTCCTTTGGCATATAATTCGATCGATTGTTCTACTATTTTAGTGTATGTGGGGTCATCAGAAAAACCAGTTTTTTGTAAGTTCCCCCACTGACTTGCTGCATAATTATTAATCTGATCTATTTTATATTTCATAAACTGGTTGGTGATATTAAAAAGGTTTTGTCTGGAAGAGAATACTGAAATATAAGCGCTAATTGTAAAACTGCATATTAAAAGAGGAATAATTATTAGTAGAATTTTCCCTTTTATGCTAAATTTAACGGATTTTCCCATTACTTCTCCACTATAAATCGGAATAATACTATTAATGTAGCTTAAATACACTATTTTGCAAGATTTTTTTTATTTTATTTATGATAACTTTGTAATATAATCTTTGATATGAGTAAAATAGAAGAGCCCCTGGATTTACTATTAGAAACAGAAATTATTTCCAGTGAGGAAAAAGCAGAAATTTTAGAAAGAATTAACGAAGGGTTTATAAGCAGGCAAGAAGATATGTACGGTCTGGGTCAGTTGTCTGCAAAATCCAGTGGATTAATATTACCTTTATCTGTTTCTGTCATTGCCATAATATGTACAATTTTAATTTTACTGTTTTCAGGTACTCTTACTAATCGAAGTAATGAAGATCTTTTCACTAATAAAATTTTGGATATCTCCGGTTCAGAGTGGGGAGTTTTAAAGGTTTATATGGAGAAGTCTACAATAAAACTGGAGAACAAAAACTCTGAAATAATTAGATACAAAGAGGAAATTGTAAATTATGATCTTAAGATAAATACATTAAGAGATCTGCTCAGAATTAAAACCGAAACAGAAAAAAAACTGGAAGAAGAAAGATCAAAATTATCAATAGAAGGAATTGCTGAAGAGGATATTGTTGTAAAGATAAATGTTCTCGAAGAGAATCTTAAATCAGAACTAACTCCTGCAATGATTACATATTATAATCTGAGTATAGATGATATTAATCATCAAATTAATAGGGTTTTAGAAGATAAAACAGTAAGTGAAAAAAAATTAAAAGTATCCATAGATGAATATGAAATACTTGTGACAGAGAAAAAACAGCTTGAAGAGGATATTCAGCAAAAATCAGATACAATATCTCAGGTATCAGAAGCCATGGAAGCAATGAAAATTATGACTGAAGTTGCAATTCAATATGAAAATGAAAATGCTGTCAGAGCTGAGATTGGTGAATTATATTTTGAAATCTTTACAGGTATAAATGAAAAAGAATATAATTATGCTCTGGAAAAAATAATAAGCTTACAGATAACGATTGAAGAAAGTGTACAGGATGATAATATCAATTTTAATCAGCTTCCTTTATACATCAGTTTTATAAAAGTATTAGATGATTATGTAAAAAAACTCAAAGTATCCACAGAAGGAGATGATATTAAAACCTCTGAAATTGAAAAAATTATTGAAAACATATCAAATTTAACAGACAAAGTTTTAAAAAATTCCAAAGAGAATGAGTATAAATTAGCTGAAAGGGAATTGAGATCTTTAATTGCATCTGTTCCTGGTCTTGAAA
>DAOVSY010000593.1 GCA_030633365.1 Spirochaetaceae bacterium
AATTGGGATATGCCTGATTTTAACTGGTAGAGGGGAATAATGAAAGATTTAGTTTATAGAATAAAAGAAAAATTTCCAATAATTAGTGAAACTTATCAAAGAGAAGATTTGACTTTCATTTCTACCGATAAACTTCATGCTGTTGAAACTGTAACTTACTTAAGAGATTATGAAGGCTTTAAACATCTTGTTCTTTTAACAGCAGTTGACTGGCTGGAGGATGGGGTTTTTCAACTTACCTACCTTCTTAATAATCCGATAAAAAAAATTGATCTTGGTGTAAGGGTTAAAATCCCCCGGTCTAACCCTGTAATGACATCTTCTCATCATCTGTGGGCGGCAATGGCAACATATCAGCGTGAACTCTACGAAATGTTCGGTATTTCATTTCCCGGTAGTCCCAGGATGAAAGAACCCTTTATTCTGGACGGCTGGGATGGTCCTCCTCCATATAGAAGAGATTTTGATACACTTAAATATGCAGAAGAAACCTTCTTCCAAAGACCAGGTCGATCTTCAAATGATCCTGCAGAACACATGAAGAAAAAGATGTATCCGGAGGATCAGGATGTTTAAATTTGAGAGTGACAGATCGAAATTTCCGGAAAAAAATCTGGATGGTTCACATATAATTGATCTGGAAAGTGGTCAGTTTACAAAACTATGGCAGGGACCAATACACCCTGGTATGACTGGAAATATGTCCCTGGAATTAATAATTCAGGGTGATGAAATAATGGAATGTAAGACCCATGTAGGTTATCTCCACAGAGGTTTTGAAAAACTAATGGAGAGACGCCGGTTTATACAGTGTTTTCCAATTTGTGTACGAATAGCAGTTCCGGAACCGGACTTTAATGAGTACTGTCTTGCATCTACCATAGAGGAGCTGGGAGGGATTGAGGTTCCTGATGCTGCAGAGTGGATGAGAACTCTTCTTTTGGAAATGTCCAGACTTCAGTCCTATCTTGCATGGATTGGTGGTCAGTCCAGCTCTTTTGGTATGGGCCTTATTAGTCAGTGGACAACATGGGCAAGAGATCTTGTTCTTGACAGATTTGAAGAGATTACAGGTGGTAGAGTTTATCATATGCATATGCCTCCAGGGGGAGTCAGGGGGCTCCTGCCCTTTGGCTTTGAAGGTCGAATGAACGATACTCTGGATAAAATCAACAAGATAATGGTGGATGTTGAAAGAGTAATGTTTAACAATTCTGTTTTTAAAAAACGAGCCATTGGTCTTGGTTATGTTGATCCTTCCTGGATAAATGAATACGGAATTACAGGACCTGTAGCCAGAGGAGCAGGGGTTCCTCTGGATGTCAGGAAAGATTATCCCTACTTAAAATATGCAGATCTTGATTTTGAGACTGCTGTAGGCACAGATTCGGATGTTTTTACCAGGGCCGATGTCAGGCGAAGGGATATTCTTATTACTTTGGATCTAATTAAACAGATAGTTCCAAGAATACCTAAAAAAGGTGAATTCATGGCTAAAGTTCCTAATGTTTTTCACTGGAAAATTCCTAATGGAGAGACATACAAAAGAGCAGAATGTACCAGAGGTGAGTTCGGTTACTATACAGTAACTGATGGCAGTGGATATCCCAGGCGAATAAATGTACGAGGACCCTCCTACACACATGCAATTGCACTAATGGAGAGATTAGCTCTAAACGTAAATATTGCGGACACAGCAGGAGTGATGTCATCACTTCATACTTATCCGCCTGAGATAGAGAGGTAGGTATGAGTATTAAAGATGT
>DAOVSY010000497.1 GCA_030633365.1 Spirochaetaceae bacterium
GTTTTTAACTGTCTTGCAACACCTAAAGCAATCAACTGAGCATCAACTTCAGGACGCTTAATCTCTTTAATCTTTATTTGTATTTTCTTCTTTGCAGTTTTTTGAAGCCTTGCACCAATTTTTTCGATATTTGACCCTTTGGCACCAATAATAATACCAGGTCTTGAAGTTTTAACAACCAGAGTTATTCTCTGAGGTTGTCTAATAATTTCAATCTCAGAAATTTCTGCACCCTTTGTTTCAGGAGCTTCCATCATCTCTTTTCTAAGTTTCAGATCTTCATGAAGAGTATCCGCATACTCTCTGGGGTCAACATACCATTTAGATTTCCAGGTCTTATTAATACCCAATCTCATTCCTATAGGATTAACTTTCTGACCCATTTACTCCCCCATCCCTGCAATTTCATCAATTACTACATATATATGACACATTCTTTTTAGCAGAATATCTCTTTTACCTCTGGCTCTGGCCCAAACTCTTTTTAATCGTGGTCCTTCATTAACCTGAAGCTCTTTAATATACAACATCTCTTCATCAAGTTTTTTATTCAACGATAGCGCGTTGGAAGCTGCGGACTTAATAGCTTTCCTAAGAAATTCTGAACCCTTTTGAGGTAGACTGTCTAAAATTGCTATAGCTTCTGTATATGGTTTCATCCTAACATTATCAGCAATAGGCCGAACCTTGGTTGGTGAAATCATTAGAAATTTAGCTGTTGCGCTGTATCCCTTCTTTTCTTCCATTTCTACACCTATCTCTTTCTCATTTTCTTATCAGAATATGCATGTCCCCGGTACATCCTGGTTGGTGCAAATTCTCCAAGCTTATGACCTACAAGGTTTTCTGTTATAAAAACAGGAATCCATGACTTGCCATTATAAACCGAAATAGTAAAACTAACCATTTCAGGAATAATCGTAGAAGTACGGGAATATGTTTTAAGCATCTTCTTATCCCCGGCTTTACTTGCCTCTACAATTCTCTTGTAAAGTTTTTTCTCTATAAACGGACCTTTTTTTATTGACCTAGACACTTGTCACTCCTACTTCCGTCTCTTAACAATAAACTTGCCAGAAGATTTTTTCTTCTTTCGTGTTTTATAACCCTTGGTTGGAACACCCCATGGCGTAACAGGGTTACGTCCACCTGATGTTTTACCTTCACCACCACCATGTGGATGATCATGCGGATTCATTACAACACCTCTAACCTTAGGTCTTCTTTTCATCCATCTTGATCTACCGGCTTTACCGATATTTACATTCATATGGTCTTCATTACCAACCTCACCAAGAGTGGCAGAACACTTTCCAAACACCATTCTTGCTTCACCTGATGGTAATTTCAGGGTTACATAATCACCTTCTTTTGCCATAATGGATGCAGCTGTTCCTGCTGATCGAACTAACTGACCACCACGCCCAAGCTGAAGCTCTACATTATGAACTCTTACTCCCAAAGGAATATTTTCCAAAGGAAGAGTATTCCCTGCTTCAAGAACAGCATCCTTACCACTCATAACCATCTTACCAACAGTTAAACCTTTTGGAGCAAGAATATATCGTTTTTCACCATCTACATAGTTTATAAGAGCAATATTTGCAGATCTGTTAGGATCATACTCAATAGTTGCTACTTTACCAGGAACACCTACCTTATCTCTCTTAAAATCGACAACACGATACTTTCGCTTATGACCACCACCACGACGTCTGACACTAATTCTTCCGCCAGCTCCACGTCCTGCTTTAAACGCAAGACCACTGGTAAGTGATTTCTCACTACTGGTCCTGGTAATCTCTTCGAATGTCAGACTTGCTCTATACCTTAGACTTGGAGTCCTTGGTTTATATGTCTTAATTCCCACTTAAGTTCTCCCTAATTAGAATCTAAAAAGATTCTATGCACCCTCTATAATATCTATCTTATTCCCTGCTGCCAGAGTTACTATAGCTTTTTTCCACGGAGTTGTACTTCCGGCCCTAATGCCCGATTTAGTACGAGACTGACGAGGCTTAGCTTTTACATTAATAATTTTACAGTCAACCGGCTTAACAGAAAACAAACTTTTGACTGCTTCCATAATCTGGATTTTATTAGCTCTGGGATCAACCTTAAAAGTGTACTTCAGTGCACCTTCTGTCTCTCTCATGCTATTTGTTTTTTCAGTAAGCACAGGTTCAATTATTATCTGATCATTTCTCATATACAGTCCCTCTACTCAGCAGCATAGAAATCATTAAGATTTCCAACAGCTGTCTCCAGAATAAGCACATTTTTCCCATAAAACAGAGTATGAGCGCTTAATCTACTATAGGTTAAAAACTTTAACCATGGAATATTTTTACCGGCCCGTCTTAACATCTTGTCATCATCTTTTAAGATAAGAACAGTTGACTCATTTTTAACAAGTCCTTGAAGAATTCCAGTTAAATCTTTTGTTTTTCCGGTTTCAATAGTAAAATCTTCAACTACCTTAACTCTTTCCTGCGCAACCTTTAAGGATAAAATAGATTTCATA
>DAOVSY010000400.1 GCA_030633365.1 Spirochaetaceae bacterium
AAATTTAAATCCTAAAAAATTATCTTTTTGATGAACAATTTTTGCTTCAAATTCCAGGGTAATAATTGAATTTGGCAGTTTGAGCATAACATGACATGTTTTCCCCAGAGATGGGTCTACTTTTTTATTCATATTTATAAGGGCACCCACTACTGCTTTAATTTACTATTCACTCTAAATCATAATATTATCTATTTTAGCATCTGCCTCTACATGAAAATTTATTCGCTTATAGTAACGCTTATTCTCCATAAAAACCTCACAAAACAATGTAATCCAATAAAAGGTAAAAGTCTATTGCTGAATTAAATTACTCTGCTTGCCATACTTCAAATAAGCAGATATCATTCTAAGTATGGAAAATATTAAAGTGTTATCAGTTGGTGGTTCTATTGTGGCACCTGATAAAGTAGATGTTAATTTTATTAAAAATTTTAAACAGGCAGTTCTTGACTATCTAAATGAAGATTTGAACCGAAAGCTGGTTTTTGTTGTAGGAGGGGGTGGTCCAGCCCGATCTTACCAGAAAGCATATAGAGAAATAGTGGAACAACCTGTTACAGACTCCCAGGACTGGATAGGAATAATGGCTACAAGACTAAATGGAGAGCTTCTTAAGGGAGTTTTTGCCGATGAATGCCCTCATCCTGTTGTAACAAACCCCACATCTGTTAAAAGTTTTAAGGGCCGTATTTTAGTTGCAGCAGGTTGGAAGCCAGGTTTTTCTACAGATAATGATTCTGTACTTTTGGCAGAAAATATTGGAGCAGATACAGTAATTAATCTGTCAAACATAAAAAAAGTGTATTCTGCAGATCCTAAACTTGATCCAAATGCTGTCCCATTAGATAATATAACCTGGTCTGAAATGAGGAAACTTGTAGGAGATAAATGGGTTCCGGGTGTTAATGTTCCTTTTGATCCGGTTGCAACAAAAAGAGCATCTGAACTAAAACTAAAAGTTATAACAGCATTAGGAAATGATATAGAAAATATGAAAAAAATACTTATTGGATCTGACTTTGAAGGAACTACTATAGGACCGGAATAACTCACTCAGCAACCGGTTGAGGAGATACATATGATTGAAAAGGTTAGCGCTATTTCAGAAGCATCCCTTCTTAAACTTAAGAACGATGCTGACTTTGATATTGATGACGGTCTGCTCAGAATGAGCGGCAACGCTGAATTGTACATCGAGCTGATTCTTGAGTTTTCCAATTCCTATCGTGATACTGCTGATAAATTTCAAAAACTGATTGAAGATACTGATAAAGAACCTGCTCGAAGATTGGTACATACTGTAAAAGGGGTTTCTGGCGGTCTTGGAATAAAAGAACTTTATCTGGCTGCAGGGGCGCTGGAAAAGGCGGTTAAGGAAAATAGATTTGATCAGGTTGATTCTCTTTTTGTTCCATTTAGAAATCAGCTTGTTTCAGCTCTTGAAGGTGTTGAAAACTCCGGTTTGAAGGAATCTATTGTTGTACCTGAAAGCGGGGAGGGGGATTTTGATGCTGAATTTGCTGTTATTCTATTAAAGAATTTTGCCGAACATGCGGTTAGCAGGAAGCCAAAGCCTGCCAAAGATTCCTTAAGAGAGCTACAATTGCTTAACTGGCCCTCTGAACTACGTATAAAATTAGATGAAACCTCCCGTTTGGCAAAGTGTTTCAAACTGAAGGAAGCAGCCCAAAGTGCTGGGATATTAATAAATAAAATAAAGGAATACTAAATGTCTGTTATAAAAGGCAGCAAAGCTATCAACCCTATTGGAGTATTTGAAAACGGTCATCCTGTAAAGGTTGTTGTTATTGATGATTCCTTTATAGACAGAAGAATCATGACTCAAATTTTACGTTCTACAGGGTTCAGTGTTGTTGGGGAGGCTGAAGACGGGGAGGCCGGAGTCAAGATGGTTCTGCAGGAAAAGCCGAATATGGTTATTCTCGATTATGTAATGCCCAAAATGAACGGTCTTTCTGCACTTAAAGAGATAAAGAAACGTTTTCCCAAAATTCCAATAATTATGCAGACTTCAGAGAGTGATCGGGATCTTGCTGTCAAACTTATAAAGGAAGGTGCTGCCGATTATATTGTTAAACCTCTTGAACGGGCTGTAGTATTGGGGAAATTTATGAAGATCGTAGATAAGTTAAACTCGACTTCCCAGTTAGATGAGATCTGATTATGGGCAGTGACAGCTTTTTAAAGAGGCTTCGGTTCCCATTAATATCATAAATTTCTTACTAATTTTGCGATTGATATCATTTCGGTCAATCCGAAAATCCTTACAAATGGCAATGTTCCTGAATCATAAGAAGAAGCTATGCAAAGGGATAGAGGACTCTACAGAGCTGTTTAATAAGTTTATAAAACGGATTCGTATTATTGCTGTACATGTTGATGGTACACGAAGATATCTGGAGTAAAGAATTATATTTATTATAACTTTTATTGCCTTACATTAAATAAGCAGGTATCATCTTAGTTATGGAAAGAAAACTAAATTTTCTGGATGTTTTTAGTATTGCATCCGGTTCAATGATCAGCTCTGGTATTTTTGTTCTTCCTGCCATTGCTTACAGTCATACAGGATCTTCTCTTTTTATCTCTTACCTTATAGGTGGAATTATTGCATTGATAGGAATTCTCAGCATTGCAGAGCTTTCAAGTGCAATGCCCAAAGCCGGTGGTGATTATTATTTTATTTCAAGAAGCTTTGGACCTCTAATGGGGACTATAAATGGATTTCTAAGCTGGTTTGCTCTTTCTTTAAAAAGTGCTTTTGCAATATATGGTTTATCCGGAGTTGTATATCTTCTTACAGGAATTAGTATGCCCCTTACAGCAGTACTGGCAACTGCCTTTTTTGTAATGTTAAATATTGTTGGTGTTAAAGAAGCTGCATTACTGGAATTAATTCTGGTTGCATTTTTAATTTCAATAATGATTGCCTATATTATTATGGGTTTTCCAGCTATAAACAGCACTCATTTCATTCCCCTTGCTCCTAAGGGAATAAACTCTATACTTTCAACTGCCGGGTTTGTATTTATATCTTTTGGCGGTTTATTAAAAATTGCAAGTATTGCAGAAGAAGTTAAAAATCCAGGGAAAAATATTCCCCTTGGTATGCTTGTATCTGTGATTGTTGTAACTATTCTATATGTACTGATGATATTTGTAACTACAGGTATTCTTACACCAGATGAATTTACATCTTCAATACTTCCTATATC
>DAOVSY010000110.1 GCA_030633365.1 Spirochaetaceae bacterium
ATTCCCCTTATTCGACTTTATAAGTTTTATTCCAAATATATTTATACCTGTAACTCTTGCATCGAAAGTAGCTGTAGATGCAAGCATCAGCTTTGTTGCTTTCCTTGTAAAAAAATCTTTATGCTCTGCACAATCACCTGCAGCAAATATATCAGCTTCAGATGTTCTTTGATATTCATCAGTCCAGATAGATTCATACCTTCCCATAAAAAGGCCTGCTTTTACAGCAAGCTCAGTATTTGGTCTATACCCTATTGAAAGAATTACTGCATCTGCAGGAAGTATTTCTCCATTTTCCAACTCAATAGAAGTAACTTTTTTATTCTCCCCATTAATACGTAGAACCTTACTTCCCGTTTTTATGGTTAATCCTTTCGAAATAAGCATTTCTTTTGCAATTTCAGAAATATCGGCATCAAAAGCAAGGGGTAACACTGTATCCATAGATTCCACCAGAGTAACATTTTTCCCCTCCTTTCGAAGTTCATCACTCATTTCCACACCAATAAAGCCGGCACCTACAACAATAATATTCTCCGCTTTTGAAATAGGTATCATCATTTTTTTCAAATAATCATAGTCTTTAGGAATAACATAGACTCCTTCCTGTTCAACTCCCGGGATAGGAGGAACAAAGGGTGTCGAACCTGTTGCAAATACAAGCTTGTCATAGCTTATTTCAGTTTTATCTGTCAGAACCTTTTTCCCTTTTACATCAACTTTTATAACTTCCTCTATAAGAAAATCTATCCCCAGTTTTTTCATGGGATCAATACCCATCTTATTTTCATCAATAGATCCTAGTGTGGAAAAAATATAGGGAATACCACAGGGAACCAGAGAGATCTCTTCTTTTCTAACTATAAGAACACTTTTGTCAGGATGTGACAATTTTGCAGTTTTAGCAGTTATAAGACCTGCAGCAGAACCACCAATAATAACAACATCATATTTCATAAAGCACCTCCATTTAATTTATAAGTATAATGTAACACTTTAATATGCTTAAAGTAAATATATATTGAGTAGAATTTCACATTATTAATAAAAAAATCACATTGTAGTTAAAAAGATCGGTTATTTCACCCTTTCAGGGCTTGGGGAGTTGCAGCTCGCCACAACAACACAGGGCTTCACCCTGTGTTAAGAGATGTCACCCCTCCGGGGCTTAAGACAGGAACAGATGTTATTATCCAGCCCCGAAGGGGTGCAGTATCCCAACGAAGGGTGAAGCCCTTCGTTACTCTCTATAATATACCCCGTGTATAACCCCCATCAACTGCAATAACCTGTCCTGTTATATATGCGGCCTGTTTTGAAGATAAAAATGCTCCAAGGGCACCAAGTTCACCTGGCTGACCAACCCTTCCAGCCGGGATAGTTGAACCCAGGGCATCCAGATCCAAACCTAAATCCCGTAGGCGCTGAGTCTCAATATAACCAGGAAGAATTACATTAACAGTTACACCCTTTCCAGCAACTTCTGTGCTTACTGATTTAGATAAACCAAGAAGTCCGGCTCTGATACTATTGGAAAGAATTAACCCGGGAAGAGGCTCTTTTGCTGTCATAGAAGCAATCATTATAATACGCCCCCATCCTTTAGCTTTCATAGAGGGTAATACTAATTGAATAGTATTTGTTACACTTAGAAATATATTTTGAAATGACTCTGTCCATTTTTTTTCTTCCACATCACCAAAATCCGCTTTAGGAGGGCCTCCGGTATTTGTAACAAGAATATCTATTTCCCCAAGTTCTTTATTTACAACTTCTATCATTCTGAGTATATCTGAACTCTTAGTAAGATCTCCCAAAACAGCTAATGCACCAATCTTCTTTGCGGCATTTTCAAGTTTCTGTTTGTTCCTGCCGCATATTGCTACTTTAACACCATTTTTACTAAGCTCAGATGCAACTCCAAACCCAAGGCCCGATGAGCCTCCTAAAACAAAAGCTGTTTTACCACTTATACCAAGATCCATTAGCTATCCTCTTCAATTTTATATTTCTGCTTGCAAGACTATCAAATCAGTATTATTCTATATTCAACAATCCAAATAAGAAAATCAAGGGATAAGTATGAAAAACAAACTTTTTATGACTATTTTTCTAATGTTTATAGCAAGCGGAATACTCTTTTCAGCCGAAAGTTCGACTTTTTTCGGTGCTGTAGGTGCATATTATTTTGATGATAATAGAGGAGATGGTATCAATGATGGAGAATTTGCTCCTATATCTTATTCACCTGTTTCAGATACTAACATCTATCTTCCATCAGACAGAGATCAGGGAAGAGATCTGGGAAATGGATGGGGTGGAGCTGAGGCAAAGGCGTCAATTACCCACAAAATAAAAGTCCCTTTTATGCAGGGAACAGGAGCACTAAGCTCAGATAATAATATTCTTTATCAGTTTAAAGGAGAACTCTCACCTGTATCTATTAATGCAATTGCCTCTGCAACTTTGACTCCTATAGCATTCCTTAACTTCCAGGCAGGTACAAGCCTGGGAACTGGTTGGAATTTCTTTGGTCTTTTCAATGGTCTGGGATTAAACAATGATGGGACAGGAATACCAGAAGAAGATCCAATGCCGGGTATTGTTTCCAAATCATGGCTTTCCGGAACTTTTCAGTTTGATATTGGAGCTGTAATTCCTGGTGAATGGACTCATGTTATTATGGCAGCAACAGCAAAAGTAGAACATGAGTACTTTACAGGAGCAGATGAAGAAGAAGCATGGCAGTATGAGGCAGATACAGGAGAAAACTTTAATGGCTTCAATTTCTGGGGAACATATGTCCTGGGTTATCAGCTACCGTATAAACTTAATACTGTTGCTTTTTTAGTTGAAACAGAACAAATGATAGCTGATAACAAAGATTTGTCTTCCTCTGATATTGTTGATTGGGGATCTGATTTTATGCAGGTAACATTCGGACCTCTTGCAAATATTAAGCTTTCTGAAGATAGTAGTTTACTTATTCTCCTTCAATTCCGGACGGAAAAACTATATACCGATGCAACAGTTTATAATAATTACTTTCGTAACAGAGAATATGATGGATATTTTATTGACTTTAGAAGAATAGCAGTTTCTTATTCACAAAAATTATAATATATGCAGGAACAACAAACCGTAGAGACGCAAGATCTTGCGTCTCTACGGTCAATGATAGATTTGCTAACAAAAAGAGATGCTGTCTTCCCATGGGAGGCGGCATTTTCATTAAAAATTAAAACATCAGAAGCCATAGAATTACTTTCTGAACTAGTGAACCAAAGGAAAGCAGAACAATTTACAGTAGAAAGTACAGTAAAAGAATGTACTGGAATGGGTTGTGTAGGGTGTGACTGTACAAACAGTTATGTAAAAAAAGAGATTAAATACCGAAGAATTGATTTTATCTTATCTATTTAAACAGCTATGCAAAAATACTATTTTTGGGGTATCATGTAGCACACACATTCTTCGGGGGTAGTATGAAAAAATCAACTTTGATAGTACTTGGATTTCTATTTGCAGTTCAATTAGCTTCCGGTCAATCCAAAGTTGCTGTTCTGGATGCTTCACTTGGTGCAGGAGTTCACCCAAATGCATCCGCTATTGTTGCAGATACAATAAATGAACAGTTTGTAAAATCTGTAGATTTTATTGCCATAGACCGTGCATACATAAGCAGTATTCAGGAAGAAAAAAAATTACAGCTCTCTGGTGATGTTGATTCTGATGATATAAAAGAACTTGGTGCAACCTTTGGAGCAAAATATCTATGTATAGCAAATGTCAGTCAATTAGGCAGCACATTTACTGTGTCTGCAAGACTTATAGAAGTTGAAACAGCCCAGGTTGTTGTCCAGGAATCCGCCAGAAGACAGGGACAAATTGATGTTCTGTTTAATATTGCAGAAGAAGTCGGGGCAAAACTTATTGGAAAAGAAATTGTTAGTAATGAACAAGTACAACCTGTAAGACAAGCCACACCTACAAAACCTGCACCAACACAACCAGCAAAAACAAGTAATCAGGTAAAAGCTTTTTCAAGAATAACTGTTTCGTATATGATGCCAACTTACAATGGTTCAGGCCGGGATTGGCTGGATGATGTCTTATGGGATTATGAGACATGGACTTATGGATTCGATATCCACACGCTTATACCTTTTAAACAATACCTTTACTATGCTATCAGCGGTTCCATGGGATGGGAAGATGTACACGATTGGGTGATTGGTGAAGATACTAATAGCACCATCAATGTAGATCTAAGAGCCACTATTGGCGGGATACTTCCAATAGGATCTATTATGCAATTCTACGGTGGATTAGGAATAGGATTCCAGTATCTGGAAAGAAGTAGTGACTTTTGGTTAATTAATAATGAATCTGAAGCAGGAGCCCTGGTTTATGGAATCGAACTCGGAAGTGATTTCAGACTCAGTTCCCTCGTTTTCAGTATGAGGTTTCAGACAGGGATGTCAACTTTCCCGGAATACACAGTATTTAATGACTCTGAAAAGGATTTTGGATACACAGCCTTCATGATAGGTGTAGGATTTGTCTTTTAGCTACAGATAAGAAAAGCAATAGTTAATTTCTCAATTAGATTCCTGTAAAACTTTTACTACTTCTTTAACTGCCTCCTTATCCAATAACGATCCATTTATATATTTCTGTAATATCATTGAAGCAAGTGTCTGGTAAGAAAGACCATTATTATCTGCTTTAATTTTTAATCCGGAAATTACAGACTCAGGAAGCCGCATTGTAACACTTTTACGAGATTCTGAACGGTAAGGTCGAAGAATAGCTTCCCGTGCATTTTCAGAGAATGCTGTTTTTGCATCAAGATTTTGAAGTTCTTTTTCATCTTCATCAAGAATCTTGAAATTTGGTTTATAATTAGTTTTCATAATTATCCTCCATACTGTTTATTGAGAGTTCGACTTGGAAAAATGGTTTTTAAGAACATACCTTTTTCATCTTCTGTAAATGGAACTGCATGAATATAACCATGAATACGGACAATAACTATTTTTTGATTGGATCGTTTAGGATGTGGAATGATATCTATTTCATTACCTAATCTAATAATCTTAGCTACTTCTTCAAAAGAAAGATTCCGTTCACATTTGAGGATTTCATTTTTATCGTTATTCCAGTTAATCTCCATAAATAGAATGTATTAAAATTTAAATACATTGTCAATAAATTACAATAAGACCTTATGTAAATACCACCCTCTTAACCAGCTCCGGTTCAAGCCTAAACTGCGACCCAATCCCCTCAATAAAATGATGTTCTTTTAGAAGGTGAATAGAAAGATCTGTAACAAGAAGCTTCTCACCACTCGATTTTAATTCAATTTCTGCTGATATTTTACGAAAAATCCCATCTTCAAAGGGACAGGGAAGTTTACCTCTGGGATCAACCACTCTTATAAGCCATTTATTATCAACAGTAACAGGTTCACCCAGACCTTTTCTTCCTTCATCAAGAAAATATAAAAGACGATCTGCCACAGTATCAAAATCAAGGCCTGCCCTGGACATTTCAGCTTCATCCCGAACCATCATATCTTTTATAGATTTTTTTTCATCTCCAAGAAAACCTTCTGCTATAATTACACCAGGCAGCATATTTTCCTGTGCTTTTTTCATTACAGGAGTCATTTTCATATCTTCATCCTCCGTTCCGACTAATAACGGGTCCCCGACACTTCGTGTCGCCCGTTTTATCTTTATCTAAGCAAAATTATCATAATAAATCTTATCCAAAGGAATAGTATTGGCTGTTAAAACATTGTTACAAGCCCCTATCATCCCCGGACTACCACAAAGATATCCCTCTCTGGGTTTTTCTAAATTTATTTTAGTCTTTAAATAGTTATCCAGAACATCTGTAATCATACCTGTTTCACCTTTCCAGTCAGATCCCTCTTCAGGCTCAGAAAGTGCTGGAATAAAATGGAAATTTTCCCACCTAGCATCCAGTTCCATCATCTCTTTCATATAAAGCACATCTTTAGTGGTTCTTGCCCCAAAGAAATACCAGACTTCCCTGTCCAGATCCCCATTATCAAACATATCATATAAAATAGATTTAAAAGGAGCCATTCCGGAACCTCCTGCAACACAAACCATTGTTGCATTAGTTTCTGATCTGTTAAAATCGCCGAAAGGACCTATAAGTTCAACTTCCTGCCCCTCTTCCAGATGCTTATGTACCCAACTGGTTGCTATACCACCAGGAACAAGACGAATTAATACTTCTATAAGCCCTTTATCATTAGGTCTGGAAGACATTGAATATGCCCTTTGGGTTGTTCCTTTTATTTTATCATAAGGTGGAACAACAAGCTGCACATATCTGCCTGCCTGAAAATTAATTTCTTCTCCCTGAAGATCAAAAACAACTTCTTTTATATCATGAGTAACATTACGAATAGATTTAACTTTAGATTTAAACTTCTTAACATTAAAAAGATCTTCGGGAATCATTATATCAATATCAGCTTTTACTTTTATCTGACAGGACAGACGAATATTTTCATCCATCTCCTTTTTTTCCAAATAAGGTATTTCCGTAGGAAGATGTGCTCCCACATCACTGGTAACCTGACACTTACATGCCCCGCAACTACCCCTTCCACCACAGGCAGAAGGAATAAATATTTCCTGTGATGCCAAAGAGGATAAAAGAGACTCCCCTCCGTTTAGTGTTAAAACTTTCTTTCCACTATTTATACTTATATTTACTTCACCATAATTATTTACAAGTTTATCTACAATTGAAATTGCTGCAGCTAAAACTCCGGCAATAATTGCTACTACAGCTGGTGCTATTAAAAAATTCAATTCTCTACCCCCATAAACGCTTTCGAGCACTTTCCCCATGCAACCCAGAATACATTCTGCAGAGAAGACAACTCGGGAAAGTCTCTGCCGCTAGATGATAAAAAAGAACCCAATTTAAATTCACCCTGATATCCAATCATCTTTTTTTTCATCTTACTGCACATTCAACATGCCGGAGAAACCGATAAATGCCATAGCCATAAAACCAATAGTAATTAAAGTAATTCCAGGTCCTTTCAGCCCTGCCGGAACCGGCGCTTTAACTAGTTTTTTCTGTATTGCAGCAAGAGTTACAATTGCAAGCCACCAACCCAAACCTGAACCAAAAGCAAAAATAACAGTCTGAATAAAACTGTAATTTCTAATCTGCATAAACAATGCAACTCCAAGTATGGCACAGTTTACAGTAATTAATGGAAGAAATATTCCAAGGGACATATATAATGCAGGGGAAACCCTGTCTATTAGCATTTCAAGTATCTGAACTGTTGCTGCTATAACTATAATAAAAATAATATATCTTAAATAAAGTAAATCCAGAGGTATTAGAACATACTGGAGAAGAACCCAGTTGAGCATTGCAGTCAGGGTTAAAACAACTGTAACTGCCAGACCCAGACCATTAGACGATTTCATATCCTTGGATATTGAAATAAAAGAACACATTCCAAGAAAATTTGCCAGAAGAATATTACTGGTAAATATAGACGCAAATAATAAAACTACGGGGTTTATATCCGGTACCATTACTTAGCCTCCTGTTTGAGTATAATTGTTTTAGCAACCCAGATAAATGTTCCCAAAAGGAAGAATGCACTTGGTGCCATTACCATAATAGTCCAGGGAGTAAAACCTGAAGGAAGTACAGTTATACCAAATAATGTTCCAAATCCCATAAGTTCTCTGACAAATGCTATAACCATAAGAACCCACATATAACCAAGACCGGAAGTTATTCCATCCCAGGCAGAAATAAGAGGACCGTGAGACTGGGCAAATGCTTCTGCCCGACCCATAATTATACAGTTTGTAATTATCAGACCTACATAAGGGCCCAGAGCTTTACTAATCTCTGGTAGGTATGCTCTTAACAGGATATCTACAATAATTACATAAAAAGCAATAATTAAAGTCTGCAGGATCATTCTTACTTTACGTGGAATTATGTTTTTTAAGAGTGAAACTGTAATATTTGTAAAGGCTGCAACAAAAATCAGCCCCAGAGTCATAATAAAAGTATTTGAAAGATTATTGGTAACAGCCAATGTAGAACAGATTCCAAGAATCTGTATAAAAATTGGATTACTGTACCAAACATTACTTTTTAATATTGCTACTGGTGAGTCTTCGTTCATTAGTTTGTACCTCCCAGTTCTAATTTAAGTTTGTTTATCTGCTGATTAACAATTATCTGAATTGAATCACTAGTTCTTGAAGCACCGGTAATACCATCAACCTGACCATTATCAGGATCCTTATCACCGCCGCTGCCGCCATGTTTTACAACAATACCATTACCGGCATATTCACCATTAAATTGTGTTTTAAACCAGCCTTCATCAATTCGACCACCAAGACCGGGAGTCTCAACATGAGACACAATTTCAAACCCTACAATTCGCTGAAGATCTGATGTCATTCCAATTACACCTGTGATAGTTCCCCACAGGCCATTGCCAAGAAAAGGACTTACCACAACAGATTCTCCATTGACAGTAGTAGTCTGATAAGCAGAACCAGAATCAAAATTAGGGAAATTAGTGTTAAATAAA
>DAOVSY010000193.1 GCA_030633365.1 Spirochaetaceae bacterium
CCTATGGCACATCCTACAAATAATGCAGAACCTACTGGAGGGGTTGTAAGCCCAATTCCTAAATTAAGAATCAGCATTACACCAAATTGTATAGGACTCATACCCAAAGTAGTAACTACCACTGGATATAGGATTGGTGTTGTTATTAGAATTAGAGGTGCCATATCCATAATGGTTCCAAGGCCAATTAAGAGTACATTTATAAGTAATAATAAAATAACTCTGTGATCACTTATAGTTAAAAGTGCAGAAGTAGCAGCTGCAGGAATTTTTAAATAAGCAAGAAGCCATCCGAAAGCACTTGCTGCTGCTATCAAACTCATTACCATAGCCAGAGTTTTTAGGGAAGAATATAAAATACCTATAAATCTGCCTAGTGGAATTTCGCGGTATACAAAAAATGTAATTATAAAGGCATATAAGCATGCTATTGCTGCTGATTCTGTGGCAGTAAAAACACCGGAAATTACTCCTCCAATAATAATAACTGCTGTAAATAGTCCCAGTACTGCATCTTTTGAAATTTTAAGAGATTCTTTTAAACTGTACCTTTGTTCTTTAGGGTATTTACGTTTGGTTGCTATAATAAAACTTATAACCATAAGTGATATTCCAAGAAGAACACCGGGAATAAAACCTCCCAAAAATAATCTTCCAACAGATACTCCTCCGGCTGCCATAGCATAGATTATCATATTATGACTTGGTGGAATAATTACTCCCTGACAAGCACTGGTTACAGTAATACCTACTGCAAAGTCAGCGTCATACCCTTTTTTCTTCATCATAGGAATCATCATTGTTCCAATGGAAGATACATCTGCCACAGCTGATCCGGAGATACCTCCGAAAAACATACTTGCAAGTACATTAACCTGAGCCAGTCCGCCTCTTACACGACCAATAAGAATGTTAGAGAATTCAATTAGTCTTCTGGAAATTCCTCCCTGGCTCATAATTTCACCGGCAAGAATAAAAAAAGGTATAGCAAGAAGAGAAAAAGAATTTACTCCCTGAACCATTCTTTGGATAATTGCAAGCATAGGAATATTTAAATAGAAAGCTGTAACAATAGAAGAAATGGCAAGTGTAAAAGTAATTGGAACTTTTAAAATAAGTAAAAGAACAAATAATCCCAGTAATATTGTAGTTGCAAAACTAAGGTCCACCATTATTTATTTCCTTTATTAAAAATAGCTTCAATTTTTTCGGGATAGTCTTCTATATTAAAAATATCCATTAAAGCTTCGGAAGCGATTAAGACAGCTGCAATAGGAAGAATTAGATATAGAATAGAGCTGGGCCATTCAGTTGCAGGCATTATAGAGCTGCTTGTAAACTGAACCAGTTTTATGCCATATATAAAAAATACAAGAGCAATAATTAAAGTTATTATATCCTTAAGAAAAGTAAAAAATTTTCCCAATTTGACTGGAAGTTTTTTTGGAAGAAGATGAAGACTTATGTGAAGTCCCTGTTTTACACCCACTGCCATAGCAATAAAAGTAAACCATACCATAAGGAGTTTAGCTACTTCTTCTCCCCAACGTAATCCTGTGTTTAGAACATAACGCATAAACACATTTATAATTATTACAATTGCCATTCCTACCAGAAGCAGCATAGCAAAATAAATTGATCCTAAATGGATCCTGTTCATAAACTGTGAAATTTTCTCTTTAAATTTATCCATTTTAAACTCTTTAATATTGGCTGATATTTAGTTGATGTTGTCATTTCGGATTATAACATAAAAAAACAGATTATAGAAAAAAATGATGCACTGGAAATAAAATTGAGAGCTGCTTAAGCCAACAGCTCTCAAAAGTCTAAATATATTCCTGTTCTATTTGCCTACTGCTCTAACTTTTTCTACAACTTTCTGTAAGTCTGCAGAAAGTGCATCATATAGAGGCTGCATTGCTGCCTGGAAATCTGCATTATCAGGAAGACGATAAAGTTCGTTTCCATTTGCAATTACTGCATCTTCAGCAACTTTTTCATATGCTGCCCATGCTGCAATCTGAAAAGCCATACTGTCTTTTGCTGCCTGTTTGATTATTTTCTGATCTTCTGCAGAAAGTTTATCCATGCTCATTTTACTTGCAATAGTAATTTCAGGAACTCTTGTATGTTCGTCAAGTGTGTAATATCCAGCTACTTCATAGTGACTTGTAGAATAATAACTTGGCCAGTTATTTTCTGCACCATCAATAACGCCTGTTTGAATTGCAGAATAAACTTCACCAAAAGGCATTGGAGTTGCAACAGCACCAAGAGCTTCAACCAGCCCTACCATTAAAGCACTTTCCTGAACTCGTATTTTAAGCCCAGCAAGATCGGCAACAGTTTTGATTGGTCGGACAGAGTTGTAAAAACTTCTTGCACCTGAATCAAACCATGAAAGTCCTACAAAACCTGATGGTTCCAGACTATCAAGAAACTCATCCCCTATTGGGCTGTTTAAAACTTCCCACATGTGGTCAGGGCTTCTGTATAAGTATGGCATTTGAAGTGCATTAAAATCCGGTGCAAATGCTGCAAGAGGAGAAATACTTACTCTTGTAAAATCAATTGCTCCAAACTGTACTTGTTCAATTACTGCTCTTTCCTCACCTAACTGAGAACCTGGATAAACTTCAATTTTAATTCGACCGTTTGTTCTTTCTTCTACAAGTCTTGCAAACTCATAATCACCCTGGGTTGTTGGATAATCTGCACCATGTGTTTCTGCAAGTCTTAGAACAATTGGTTCACTGCTTACTTCTTTCTCTGCGCTTCCTGCAGCAAAGGAAAATCCTGCTGTAAGTAGTACAAGCAATAATACTAAAATACCTCTTTTCATTTTTCACTCCTGATTAATATTGTTTTTATAAAATTATTATAAAATAGAATTTGTAATATGTAAGCAGTTAATATTTGTTATATCGGGTAATATTATGCGTAGTTAGATTGTTTTATATGATAAAATATTTATAAATTAGTACTTTAATGCTGTTTTAGTATTTTATTGTTTCTATATTTACTTGGTGATAAAGATTCCACTTTTTTAAAGACTTTAGTGAAATAATTTGGATCACTGTAACCGGTATTTGCACTTATTTCTTTTATGGAAAGGTTACTTGTTTCAAGAAGATGTTTTGCTGTACTAATTCTTTTTTCAGTAAGGTAATCAATAAAAGTAATTCCTTTTTCTTTTTTAAATAGCTTACTAAAGTAAAAACTTGAAAGTCTGCAATGGCTCGCTGTCTCTTCCAAGGTAATATCATTTAAGTAGTTTGTGTCTATATAAAGGCATGCTGCTTCAATTGCAGGACTATTTTCAATTTCTTTTGCAGAAGCAATTTGCTCTAGAAGTTCATTAAGAAAAATATTGAATCCGGATAATAGAGCTATTGAGCCAAGCGAATCTTTCATGTCATTTTCATCTACAATACATTTTCCGTCCGGCAGTTGAAAAGCTGCTGCATGCTTTAAGACAGTAACAAGTTCAAGAATAGATTTCTTTTTAGTTTCAAATTCTAAATCAGTATTTTCAAACCACTCTCTTATTTCCTGAAGTGTTTTTTTTGTTTTCTCTCTATTACCATTTAGAATAGCCTGTTCCATATCAATCTCAATATTTAATGGGAAAATACCTTCAGAACTATTTTTATCCATGTTAATATTTTTATTTGTAATATTTGCCAACATTGATTTAGCCTGGGCAAAAGATTTAAGTGATTTGACAGGGTTATTAAAACTTAATCCAATACCAATTATTACTTTTAAGTTAAGAGTTTTTTCTATTTCAATAGCAAGTAATTTTGATAGATCTATAAAATTTATTTTATCTGGTTCTATTTTACCTGGTTCTAATTTATCTGGCTTTTCTATAATTGAAAAAAAATATAGATTGGATAGTTCATTATTAAATAAAGTTACCAGTCCATATTCAGCAAGTTTGGATTTAATAATAAATGCTGATCTTTTCATTAGAACTTTTTTTTGCTTAATAGAATCTACATGAATTGGATATGTTTCATAAAGGATTT
Organism: Spirochaetaceae bacterium; assembly: GCA_030633365.1. The sequence goes on from DAOVSY010000193.1 coordinate 4,035, forward strand.
TAACAATACCAGCTTTTCCTGAAAAGAATTCCAGATTCAATATATCTAAATAATTAGTAAATTTTTCATCAGTTATACCTGTAACAGCCAGGTTATAAATAAATTCATTTTCCATATAGCCAGTTACTCTACTTAGTTTAAGTTCATTATTTTTGTTTTTGTTTTCTTCAGTTCTTTGATTTTTAATTTTAGTTAGAATTTTATTTATTACTTCCAAAACTCTGGTTTCTGAAGATGGTTTTATTATAAAATCATCAACTCCTATCTGAATAGCTTCCTGTGCATATTCAAACTGGTTAAATGCAGTAAGAAATACTATTGAAACAGATGGAGAATTTTCTCTTATGGTCCTTGCTGCTTCAATTCCATCAATCCCCGGCATTTTTATATCAAGAAAAACTATATCCGGTAGATAGGTTTGTGAAATTACAATTGCTTCTCTGCCATTTACTGCTTCCTGAATATCCAGAATAGAATCGATTCCCTTATTGACAATAGCTTTAAGTGCCTCTCTTTCAATCTGTTCATCATCGGCAATCAATAGTTTATACATTTAGATCTCCTGGAAGTTTTATAGTGATCATTGTTCCAGTATTTAAACTACTTTCTATAATAAAATTACTTTTATTGTTAAATGCCAGATTTAGCCTTCTTCGAACATTTACAATACCTATACCTGTTGAGTCACTGGTTAATAGAATATCATTTTCAGAAAGTAATTGGCGCAATATTTTTTCCGGAATTCCCTGGCCATTATCCTGGATAACAATTATAACAGTATTTGCTTTGGAGGTTATTGTTAAAGAAATAACTCCACCTTCTTCTTTTGGTTCTATTCCATATTTAATTGCATTTTCCAGAAGTGGCTGAAGAGTAAAAAATGGTAATTTGATTTTTGATATATCTGTATTAATATAAGTATTAAATTTAAGTCTATCTCCATAACGTACATTCTGGATATGCATATATTCATTTAATATATCTATCTCATCTGCAAGGGACACTATGTGGCTTTGTTTATTAAGGGTATATCTAAAAATATTTGAAAGTGATTCTATAAGTTTTACTGTTTCCGGGGCTTTTTCAAACATAGAGGTTCTGGAAATTGTATTAAGTGTATTAAATAAAAAATGGGGATTTATTTGCGACTGAAGACTTAGAAACTGGGCTTCTTTTAAAGATTGGTTCATTTCTGAAATTTTTAATTCATCTTCTCTAAGTTTTTTTTCAATTTCAACTTTTCCTTCCAGACTTTTAATCATTTCATGGATATTTGTATTCATTTTATTGAAGGAACTTGTAAGAATTCCTAATTCATCCTGATATGGATTTTTGTAGTTGGATATTTCAATATCACCCTCTGCAATTTTAAGAGATCTGGAAGCCAGTTCCCTGATGGGCTTTGTTACGGATTCAGAAAAAACTGTCCCGAAGATTAGGAATAAAATACTGATAAAAATTATACCCAGAAAACTTATTGTTCTTATGAGAATTACCTTTTCTATTTGAACTGAATGGAGTTGACTTCCTTCTTCCAGTCTAACGCGAACAAGTTCTTTAAGGTAGTTTTCTATATAACCATAAATACGTCTGGATTTTAGAAGGTTGTCTATAAAAATATCTTCAGATTTTCCCATAGATTTTAAAGTATTATCAACACTTTCCAGATAGGCCATAAAAGCATATCGTATTGCAAAAATTTGAAAAGATGCATTTTGATTTGTATTGGATGTTTCTTTTACAGAATTCCAGTTAAACCATATTTGAGGTATTATTTCGTTAAAACTGTTTAATGCATTATCTCCTGAATACATAATATAATTTTCAAAGTCTGCATTGTTTTCAATAATGGAAGTTTGCAGATTATGAATAGTTGTATTTTTTATAAGATCCTGTTCATATATTTTTA
>DAOVSY010000580.1 GCA_030633365.1 Spirochaetaceae bacterium
CAGCTTTATTATTAGAGACAGCATTCAAACATGCCTGATACCCCATCTCCTTGTCAGGGCGCACTTTGTGGTCACCAACAAAGAGATCGAACAGTACTGCTCCAGGAACTATAGGAACAACTCCCACACCTATATCAAGACCAATATTTTTCTCCTCCAGATACTGCATCACACCCGCAGCTCCATCCAGGCCATAAGCGCTGCCTCCTCCCAAATAGATAGCATGGGCTTTTATAACAAGATTAACCGGATCCAGGCTGTCCAGTTCACGTGTTCCGGGACCACCGCCCCTTACATCCACACCTGTTACTGCGCCTTCTTCACAGATAATAACAGTACATCCGGTTCCGGCATCTATATTTTGGGCATGTCCAACTTTAATACCCGATACATCTGTAATTGAATTCTTCATAGAGACTCCACTTCAATTGTTTTTTCAATATCCTCATTACTGTGTGCGGCAGATACGAACCCAACTTCATAGGGAGAAGGAGCCAGATAGATCCCATTTTTGAGCATATTTTTGAAATACCTCACAAACATATCAGCATCAGAATCCATAGCAGATGAAAAATTATTTACTTTATGGTCAGTAAAAAACAGTCCCATTATAGATTCAATTGAATTTAAACAATGAGATATTTCCAACGCTACCAGATTTTTCTTTATACCATCTGTAAGTTTCATGGTTTTTGTTTTAAGTTCATCATATATAGACCCATCTTTAAGAATCGATATTGTCTCATATCCTGCTGCCATAGCAAGGGGATTTCCCGAAAGGGTTCCAGCCTGATAAACAGGACCTACCGGAGCCAGATAATCCATAATTTCTTTTTTTCCGCCAAATGCACCTACCGGAAGTCCTCCCCCAATAATCTTTCCAAGGGTAGTAAGATCCGGTGTAATTCCATAATAATCCTGAGCACCCCCCAGGGTAACTCTAAATCCGGTAATTACTTCATCAAAAATAAGCAGAATATCATTTTTTGCTGTAAGCTCTCTAAGTTTCTTTAAAAAATCACCTTCAGGAAGTATCAAACCAGCATTTGCCATTACAGGTTCAACAATAAGAGCTGCTATCTCTCCCTTATTTGTGCTAATTAGTTCTTCTACACTCTGAATATTATTGTATTCAGCTACCAGGGTATTAGATGCAGTTTCCGGAGTAACGCCAGGGCTTCCTGGTATTCCAAGGGTAAGCAGCCCTGAGCCGGCTTTTATCAGAAAACTGTCTCCATGACCATGATAGCAGCCTTCAAATTTAATAATTTTATTTTTTCCGGTATAACCTCTGGCAAGTCGAACAGCACTCATGGTTGCCTCAGTTCCGGAATTTACCATTCTGATTTTTTCGATAGAAGGGTAAACAGAAGTTATCAGCTCTGCAAATTTCACTTCAATTTCTGTATTTGCTCCAAAACTTGTGCCTCTGGCAGTATATTCATTGAGTTTAGCAACGATCCTGTCATCGGAATGTCCAAGAATTAGGGGTCCCCATGAACCCACATAATCTATATATTCATTTCCATCAACATCTGTTATTTTAGAACCTTTCCCATGTGATATATAGACAGGATCCATAGACACAGAATTGAATGACCTGACCGGGCTGTTTACACCTCCAGGAATAACAAATTTTGACTTACTATATAATTCTTCAGATTTACGAAACATAACTATCCTCCATAAAATATTTGACTCTTTCCTTTTTAAATTCCTTTATGCTGTACAGGGTAAAATATTCATCTACATTAATTTGCTCTGCTATTCTGCTTATGATTGCTTCACACTCATCTGTACTTCTGGCATGGGTCATTGCAAAAAGGTTATACTGCCAGTCTGGATATAC
>DAOVSY010000591.1 GCA_030633365.1 Spirochaetaceae bacterium
GAAGAATTGCATGAAGCCCCTGTAACGACTGCTGTAAGACGTGTAGATGAAGTTCTTGCAGCTAAGCAACCCATTCTCAAATGGCATGCTGAATAAGCTGGTTAATTATACAATATTAGTAGGGGTACGGCGCGCCGTACCCCTACTTTATATTTCCTTTTTAATATGATACAAATAAGTATAGATATAATCAGGAGAAATTAATGGCCGATCTTAGTACTTCCTATCTGGGGCTAAACCTTAAAACCCCAATTATTGCTGCAAGCTCACCCCTGACTTCCACCCTTGATGGTGTGAAAAAATGTGAAGATGCAGGTGCAGGTGCAGTTATTTTGAAATCTTTATTTGAAGAACAAATAACAATGGATAAAAATAGGATGATTGGGGGTATGAATTTCGATGCCTATACTGATGCATATGATTTTTTTAATGCAACAGGTACCGACTATTATCTGGATGAATATCTTGGGCTTGTAGAGGAAGCAAAAGAATCTGTTTCTATTCCTGTTATAGCAAGTGTTAACTGTGTATCCCCTGGACAGTGGACTGATTATGCTGAACGATTTCAAAATATTGGAGCAGATGCTCTTGAACTTAATATGTTTATTCTACCTTCCAATATTGCAACTACAGGTCAGACAATAGAAGCTACATATCTAAAAATTCTTGAAGATGTAAAAAAGAAAGTAAAAATACCAGTATCTATAAAAATTGGATATCATTATTCTGGTATGGGGAATTTTATAAATACAGCAGTAAAACACGGAGCACAGGGAATAGTTCTTTTTAACCGTTTTTATAAGACTGATATTGATATAGAAAATCTTGAACTTAAGGCATCACCAATGATAAGTGAGCCTTCTGAAATACATTTATCTCTTCAATGGATATCACTATTATCCGGAGAAGTACCTGCTGATTTTTCATCTGCAACTGGAATACATGATTCTGAAGGTGTAATTAAACATCTGTTAGCCGGAGCAAAGAGTGTACAGCTATGTTCAACATTAATAAAAAATGGACTCGGTCGTATTTCTGATATTAATACTGGAATTGAAAATTGGATGGATAAAAAGGGATATAATAGTATTTCTGATTTTAATGGTATTTTAAGCAGAGAAAACAGCACTCATCCGGAAGCTTATGAACGCTCTCAGTTTATCAAAACGGTGGTAGGAAGCTCTTAATGAATTTTGATGATATACGACCTTACAGTGATAAAGAATTACCTGCTGTATTAAAAAGGATAATAGGTAATAAGTGGGTTCTTGAAGGAATAAGAACAGCATATTTATCTAAATTCCCTAAAGTTTTTAACAAATATATAGAAAGTTTAATATATCAGTTTTTAAAATTTAAAACTTCAGGAATTAAAACAACTGATCAGTTTAGAGAAAAGATTTCTTTAAATATACTTGTTAAAAATCTTGTTAGAGATACAACAGATGGAATTAATTATACAGGGTTAGATCATCTGGATTTAAAAAAAAGTTATATTTTTATCTCAAATCATAGAGATATAGTGCTGGATCCGGCTTTTATGATAAGCACATTATATGAATATGGATTTAACTTTCCGCAAATTGCCTTTGGTGATAACCTAATGTTTAATGATATTGTTTCAGATATTATTAGAGCCAATAATGGAATTATTGTTAAACGAAATCTTCCCATGCGTGAACAAATTGGTGCATCTTTAAATTTATCTTCCTATATGTGCAGTGTAATTGATAATAATTCTTCTATCTGGATAGCACAAAGAGAAGGACGGGCCAAAGATGGTCTTGATAAAAC
>DAOVSY010000499.1 GCA_030633365.1 Spirochaetaceae bacterium
AACTAAAGCCTCATCACCTGTATAAAGATTAGTGATTATACTTTTTTCTGCAATTACATTATCCATATGATAATATCCAGGAGGTTTTCCATTTAGATACTCAGCCGCCTGTAATGCACCTATTGCAAATAACCCTTTGGAATAAGCTGCATGACTCAATGTAAGTCTCTCATCCATACCTGCAAAAATTACATCATGTTCACCAACAATATTTCCACCCCTAATTGCATGAATACCAATTTCTTTACTTTCTCTTAATTTATTTTTCTCTTTTCGCCCATATATAAATTCCGTAGGTCTGTCTATTGATTTTTTTAGTGTATCAGCCAATGCAAGAGCTGTTCCACTTGGTGAATCTCTTTTAATATTATGATGTTTTTCAATAATTTCAATATCAAAGGTATTGTTTAAAACAGCAGCAGTTTGTTTTACAAGAACCTTAAGCAAATTTATTCCTAAAGACATATTTGCAGCCTGTAAAACCGGAATCTCTTTTGAGCATTCTTTTATATAATCAAGATGTTCTTCTGTAAGCCCTGTGGTAGCAACAACTATTGGAAGTTTTTTAGATTTAGCAATTGATAAAATTTCAATTAGTCCATCCGCTCTCGAAAAATCAATGACTACATCAGCTTCTTCTTTTACATCGATGAGCGATTTATATGCAGGGAATCCCCAATCAGGAGAAGCTTCTCCATAAGGGTCTACACCTGCAACTACCCTAAACCCTTGTTTTGAGGCTATTGTAGAAATTAGAGTGCGCCCCATATTTCCATTACACCCGATTATTATAGTATTAATCATTTATGCCTCCCATTAAACTACTATATTAATTTATGAGAGGCACAAATACAAGTACTTAATCCCAGTCTTTATATAAGCTATTTTTCAAATTCAGTAATAATTTTTTCCAGTTCACTTCTATTTTTTGATGACATTTTACAAAGGGGTAATCTGTATTGCTCCAGTATATAACCTTTCATAGCCATTGCTGCTTTAACAGGAATAGGGTTTGATTCAATAAACATGGATCTGAACACAGGTAATAACCTGTAATGTAATTCTCTGGCCTCTTTCCAGTTTCCTTTTATACAGGCATCTACAAGATCAACTGTTAATTTAGGATATAAATTGGCTGCAACAGATATTAAACCACTGCCCCCAAGAATCATAAGAGGATAAGCAAGATTATCATCTCCGGATAATATATCAAATCCATCGGGACTGCTGGAAATTAGATCCATTATTGATGATATATCACCACTTGCAACCTTTATTCCTACAATCCCAGGATGTTTTGCAAGAAAATTAATTGATGAATTATTGAGAGATACAGCAGATCGACCAGGAACTTCATAAAGGATGACAGGAAGATCTACAGCATCTGCAATTGAAGTAAAGTGTCTTATTAAACCTTCCTGGGTTGGTTTATTATAGTATGGAACTACTTGTAAGGATGCATCTACCCCAAGAGCTGCTACTATTTTTGTTTGTTCTATAGCCTTTTCGGTACTGTTGGATCCAGCCCCAGCAATAATGGGAACTCTACCATCAACTTGCTTTACCACAGTGGCTATTATCACTTTTGTTTCTTCAGAACTAAGTGTAGGACTCTCAGCAGTTGTTCCTACAGGAACCAAACCGGCTACTCCTCCTGCAATTTGTATTTCAATTAGTTCTTTGAGTTTAGTTTCATCAATTTTATTGTCCTGTGTAAATGGAGTTACAAGAGCCGTGTACACACCTTTATACATTTTCTCCTCCTTAAATATTCCAACTTATTACTACTCATCAAATGAGTAGTAATAAGTTTAACATGGATAAGATATATGTCAAACCTTTTTACCACAATAAAATAAGAATTCTTGTAAGATGAATCGGATTCTGATACTATTAACCATCTGATTAGTAATATAATTTATATTAGGATATAACTGATGAATAATCGTGAATTAACTATTCTTGAAATAATTGCAAAAGTATCGAATCCAATTGGTTCATGGTATATTGTCAACGAATTTGAAGAACTTGGAATTACTATCAGTTCTGCAACAATAGGCAGATTGTTAAATCAATTGGAAAAAAGAGGTTATCTGGAAAAACATGGAATAAAAGGCAGAACAATTACAAAACTGGGAAAAGAAACAATTAAATCAGAATATAAATCCTTAAAACTTGAAGAACACAAAAAAACTCTGGATGACCTTATTAACAGCAATGTATTACATAAATTTTTAATGGTTCTTGAAGCCAGGAAAGCCATAGAACGAACCACAGCCAGGCTTGCAGCAGAACACATATCCAATGAAGAGTTAAATAAACTAAAAATTAACATTGAAAAACAGCAGTCAGATTACGAAGACAACAATAGTATTGCCCAGGATGACATAGACTTCCATAGAACAATTGCTCTTGCATCCAGAAATGAAGCGCTATATTCCCTGTATATGATGCTCTCACTTATGGGTCAGCAATCAGAACTTTTTGAAGAATTGCGAAAAAGGGTA
>DAOVSY010000326.1 GCA_030633365.1 Spirochaetaceae bacterium
ATGGCAAAAGAGAAAGAAAAGATATTTGCAGTATTGGGGCTGGGAACTTTTGGCGGCAGAGTATGTGAGGTCCTTGCACAAAAAGGCGGGAAGGTTATTGCCATAGATAAAGAACCTGATCTTATAGAAAAGGTAAAAGATAAAGTGTTTCAATCTATACTTTTGGATTCAACAGATGAAACAGCTATGAATCAGATTCCTTATGGGGATATAAGTGTGGCGGTAGTTGCCATTGGTGAAAATATAGAAGCAAGTATACTTACAACAGCAATACTAAAACGACTGGGTGTTCCCTATATTCTTGCCAGAGCTGTATCTGAGATTCACCATCAGGTTTTACGTCAGGTGGGAGCTGATGAAGTTGTAAATATAGAGCTTGATCAGGGACAGCGTATTGCTCAAAGGCTGATATCGCCCGAAATACTTGATAGAATTTCTATAACAGAGAATATAAGTGTTGCAGAGGTTTATGTCCCAAAGGATTTTGTTGGAAATTCCCTTGAGAAGTTAAATATTCGTAACAAAATGCATGTTAATATAGTAGCAATTATTCGAACTGTACTGAGTGTAGATGAGGAAGGGAATCCTGTAAAAACTGATAATGTAGTTTTTCCTGATGCAGGAGAGGTTCTTATAGAATCTGATATTTTGCTGATAGTAGGAAAGAATGAAGACCTTGATGGGTTTAGGAGATTATAAAAAGGTGCTTGTAGGAGCAAATATAAAATGATACTTATAAACAAAAAACTTCTGATTATTCTTGCTGTTATTGTTATTACAGCTTCCATGGGTGCAGGTCTGTTCGGCTATCAGAAAATACTTGCTTCCGAAGGACTTTCCGGAGACATTTTAAGGTTTCAGGCAGAGAGTTTTTTATTTTACTTTTTTGTTACAGCTATTATTTTAATGACAGGTTTTGTTGTTCTATTACTAAGAGTCAGAAATGTGGATAAACAATTGGACAGACTTATTGAAATGAGTCGTTATAGTGATATCTATCCTGCCAAACATTTTGTTGGTCTTGGCACATTAGGAGAGCGACTTCGTCTGCTTTATCGTAATATCAATAATCTAAATATACGTAAAACCATGAAAATCAGTGCTCTTGCAAATTTAAATGAGTTTATGATGAACAATATTAATCTACCTATGCTTGTAACGGATGTTACAGGGAGTATTCTATATTCAAGTACTGTATTTACAGAAAAATACAGTTCTACAAAAGGTGATCTAAAATACAAAAAGATAGATTCTGTTTTCCAGGAATTAAACATACCAGTTTTGATGCTTGAGCTTTCCCGGCAGCATGTACCTGTTGAGCAAGAGAGTAATAGAATTAAGATAACATGTTATCCTGTTCATAATGTTTCTGCAGAAATGAACTATGTTGTTTTTGTGACCGACAAAAAAGCTGCTTTTACTAATTTTCAAAAATCAGGAGCAGAAGCCATACAGAAAGGTAATTCTGTTGCAGGTCGTCTGGGGAAAATACTGACAAAGAAAAAATAAAGGGGTTCATCTCGATACGCTCATTCTTCGCACTCGATGACCACTAAGAGTGGCTAACAACCGGTTGACAGTTCCTTTTATTTAGTAAGATCATATATACTTATTGGAATGGGTGAGAAAAGTTCCGATTCCTCTATTATATTTCTGGTAATCCAATCTAAATTTCCAGTTCCCCTGTATCCATTTTTTATAAGAAGATTGGCAAAGTTGATATATAAATCCTGAAGTTCAGATTTTATTATCTCTGTAAGTTCTGTTTTTGAAATCTTGAAAAGAAGAGATATTTCTGTGCTGGTTTTAATGCCACCTGTAAGAAATATCTTTGTTTCCGGGCCGGAATTAAGTTCGAAATGATTACTTCGTTGTCCATCAAGTATTGCAGGTTTTATACCAAGATAAGTAATATTATCGTGTATTCGGAAGGTAAAGATGTAACCTCCATATGAGTTTAATATATCCAAATTAGAGAATGCCTGTATCATATTAGCTATATTTTTTGTTTTAAGAGATTTCCCATTAATAATTAAATCTTTATTTTTCATTGGATTCCTTATCAAGTATATAGTATACATGTGCATGATATCTATTGCTTTTTTGGGTAATTAGACTTATCATGTAGTCAGTCATAAACCGACAAAATTTAGTTTGTGACTTGTTAATAATAAGAGGATAAAATGAACAGTTATCATATTGAATCACATTCATTCCAAATCCCCGTTATGGGAACTGGATTTTCTGTAGATACACCATTAAAAGTTGCAAAATTTGGAATTTCGTCTGTAATATCTCTGGTAGATGATGCTTTGATTGAGCAGATGCGTAAATTCCATTCTGAAAAGAACAATATTCCATTTACACCAATTCTTAAAGGCTCAGATGACTGGCGGGCAAATCGAATTACAGCCTATCTTAATCTATTAGATGATTTAATAGAAAAAGAGATTAAGGATATGTTGGATGAAGATTTTGTAGAGGGGAGTCAGATTACAAAATATTTTGAACTTCTTCCTGAAAATATCCTAAAGCATAAATACCAGGAAATGAAAGCTTTAACAGAGGGTAAGGAAAAAATTGAATTACAAAAATATCTAAGATCCCAGGTAACAAAGGGATCTATTGATGTTAATATAATGACTAAACTTGATAACATTCCTGTTTATAAAGGAAAATTACTGGATGTAAAGTATTCTGATGCTTCTGCAGCACTAAGAGGATTTGCAAAGAGTAAAATTAGTTCTTCGATGATTTTTTCTGCAGGCCTTAATCCCAGACTTTATGATGCTATTAGCCAGTATAAGGATTTCTTACCTGATGCTTTTGGTAATTTGAAAAAGAAAATTGTAATTAAAGTAAGTGATTTCCGGTCAGCATCTATACAGGGACGGGCTTTGGCGCGAAAGGGTCTTTGGGTTTCTGAATTTAGAATTGAATCCGGATTAAATTGTGGAGGTCATGCTTTTGCTTCAAAAGGAATATTGTTGGGGCCTGTTCTTGAAGAGTTTCATAAAGGAAAGGCAAAGTTGATGGAAACACTTGCAGGCGCATTTATGAAGGCTGGTGGTGATGAGCGTGTTGTTGCAGAAGGTTTGAAAATTACTGTTCAGGGTGGAATTGGTACAACTGATGAGGATGAGTTTTTAAGAGATAATTATGAACTGGATGGAACAGGATGGGGTACCCCTTTTATGCTTGTTCCGGAAGTTGTAAATATTAACAAAGATCACTTAAGAAAATTATCTTTAGCTACTAAAACGGATGTCTATTTGAGTAATGCTTCTCCTTTGGGGGTTTTATTCTGGAATATTGGTAATTCTGCCAGTGAGATAGCCCGGAAACTTAGGATTTCAAAAGGTGTTCCAGGTGCACCCTGTGTAAATAAACATGCTGCTTTAAGTACAGAGTTTTCAGATATTCCTCAATGTATGGCAAGCAGGACTTATCAAAAAGCAAAACTTGAAGCTTTGGAAAAAGAAAGACTCCCTTCAAAGATATTTGAAATTCGAAAAAAATATGTACTTGCCAAAGCTTGCATTTGCCACGATCTGGCAGGAGCAGCAACAGAAACACTTGGTATAGACAAGAAAGCGTTAACTGCATTAACTCCAGGGCCTAATATTATTAATTTTTCTAAAATTAGTAGTTTGAAGGAGATGGTTGATCATATTTATGGAAGGATTAATCTAATAACTTCTGAAAAAAGAGAACATATGTTTCTTAAAGAACTTGAATTATATATTGAACAGTTTAAGGTAAAGTTTGAAGCCGTTACTTTGGAGGCTGTTATGGATGATGGAAAAAAACAGCTTGCTGAATTTGGATCAAATCTATTGGACGGAATAGCTTATTACAGAGAACTTTCAGATAAATTAGCCAAAGATACAAAAGAAAGTTTTGTAACATCACTGGAATTGTTAAAACTTGAAGTTC
>DAOVSY010000427.1 GCA_030633365.1 Spirochaetaceae bacterium
ATCGTCTTAGTCTAATAGAAAGTTGAAATTTAGGTTAGATCTTTTTGAAGATTGTGGGATGTTAAATTTACGAAGCCAGACCTCTTCAATGTCGTAGTTATCCTTTTTGGAAGCCTTTTCTTGAGGATAAAAAAAGCTGGGATGCTGAGTCCTTATCTTGTTCTGGTATGAATCATGGTACACTTGTCTCCAAAGAGGCAATTGATGAATGGCTTCTTTTAAGAGATAAGGAAGAATATATTTTAGTTTAAATAAATGGAGAAGCAAATATGAAAATCCGATTTTGGGGTGTTCGTGGTTCTATTCCAACTCCTTTATCATCAGAACAGATACAAAGAAAAATTTCTGCTGTAGTTCAAAGAATTCAGATTAAAGATTTAAAGTCTCCTGAAACAAGAGAGTCTTTTTTAGCAACATTACCAGATAATATTTTTGGTACAGTGGGTGGAAACACAACTTGTGTTGAAGTTAGGCTGAATGATGATACTTTAATTATATTTGATGCCGGATCTGGTTTAAGTCGTTTGGGTAACCATTTGTTTCACGAAAAAAATCATATTAGAAATTATCATATATTTTTTACCCATTTTCATTGGGATCATATCCAGGGACTTCCATTTTTTTCTCCTCAGGTATTTAATCCTGGTTGTGTTATTAATTTTTACAGCCCTGTTGACGGTTTTAAAGAAATATTAAGTGGACAAATGAAATCTCCATATTTCCCTATTACTATTGATATGTTCAGTAAAAGTATTACATACAATGTTCTTAAAAATGATTTTATAAGAATTGGGAAATCAAAGATTAGTTGGCGTAAAATGAAACATCCTGGAGGTTCATACTCCTATAAAATCGAAGAAAATTCGCAAACGATGATTTTTTCTACAGATACTGAACTTAGGGATAGTGATTTTGAAAAAAATAAGAAAAATATAAAATTTTATAAAAATACTGACCTAATTATACTTGATAGTCAATATACTCTGGATGAGGCTATTGAAAAATATGATTGGGGGCATTCTTCATATAGTTTGGCTGTTGATTTTGCATCAGCGTGGAATATGGATAAACTGGTATTATTTCATCATGAACCTCTTTATGATGACAATAAAATGTCAAGTATTTACAAATCTGCAAATTGGTATAAGAAATATCAACAAAATACAGAAATCGAAGTAATTCTTGCAAGAGAAGATTTGGAGATTACTTTATAATGGATATTAATGGCTCTGAATTAATTGCAATATATTTATTACTAATAAAAAATGAAGAAAATATTGATAATAACCAACAATCAGTAAGATTTAAAATTGAAAAAGAGATATTTAAATATCTGTCTATCGAAGAAATGGAAACAATTGGAGATTTATATGCAAAGAAAGTTGATGTTCTTGGAAAAAAGCTGTAAATTTAGAACTATGAAAAATATTACTATATACAAAATTTTGTTAATTACAATTTATTTCACTTTTATTTCAACATCTGTTATATGGGCAGAAGATGGTAGCAGAGTCAAAGATTTCTACTCACCGTTTTTTATAGCTGGCTCAAGCAGTGTAACAAATCTGTTATCACCAAACTCAGAAGCAATTAATCCAGCTTCAGGTGCACTTACACAAAGAGTTACTTTAGATTTAAGTTACTTGGGGCTTATGGGAGATGATGGTGTAATTAGTGGATATAAGGGGCATGGATTAAATATAGGAAATACAATACCAACAAAAGCTGGTGTTTTTAGTTGGTCAGGACATTATTTTTACTCTCCATTTATATCACTCATGGCAGATCCTACATTTTCTATTAATAGTTCATTTTCCAAAGCACTATACCCTGATTTTCTTGTTGGAGCTGGTTTGAAAATTGCCGGTTCTCTTGAACCTGGTATGGCGGCATTTGCTGATATTGGAGTTATCTCTTTAATGGGCAAATTAGGTCCATTTAATGATTTTAAATGGGGCTTTGTTTTACAGGATTTAGGTTACTCTGAAATTACCAATGGCTATCCTGAACCTTTTTCAGTAACTGGTGGTGTTAGTGCAAATTTACTTAATTCAGAGTTATTTAAAATAAATGGCTATACTGATCTTGGTTTAATTGGATTAACTGATTTTAAGTCTGTTTTGCTGACTTTTGGCACAGATATAACTTTTAAAGATATATTCACTTTTAATATAGGAACAAGAATAGATTCCTATGATTTACTTGATAAGAATTCGTATAGTTTAATTCCTTCATTTGGTTTCCACTATTCTTTTAAGACTGATATTAAAGAAGATAGTAGTTTTTTAGGTATGTCTGATAGAGGTTGGAATCAAAGTGAGGTTAATATCCAAACTGGAGTTGCTCCCATCTCTGATAATGTGTGGGCTGCAGGTATTGGTGTAAATATTCCATTAGGTTTAATAGATAAATCTCCACCAGTTATTAAGTTGGACATATCCGGTTTTGAAACAGATGATAATCCAGATGATTCTACAAATATAGAAGAATCAGAACCAGTAAGTATGATTCCTAATAAAGCATTTTCTAATAAAACAAACTCTGTTAAAACAAAATTTTATATTTCGACCTATTTGACAAAATCAAGTGGTAAAAGTACTCCTGTTATAAAAAATATAGATACAGGATCATCAAAATATAAAGGAAGATATGATAAAAGATATCTTGAATCCGGTATTTCATTTTATATATCCCCTAATAATGATGGTATTAAAGATGATTTAACTTTTCCTATTAATATTTCCGATTCAAGATATTTAAAGGGTTATGCTTTTCTTATAAAAGATTCAAATGGAAATATAGTTAGAGAAATAAGGAATAAGGAAAAGAGGATTGAAAACCAGGGATTTAGTGGTTTTTTTGATAGACTTTTTTCAGTGGAAAGCGGCATAGAAATTCCTGAAGAATTTAGATGGGATGGTTTAAATAACGATGGAAGTGTTGTTAGTGATGGACTATATTATTTTTCTGTAGAAGCATGGGATGATAATGGAAATAGTGGAAGTTCTGATAGTTATGCTATAGTA
>DAOVSY010000475.1 GCA_030633365.1 Spirochaetaceae bacterium
ATTTGGTAAATGGAAGAGAGATTCAGATAAAAATGGCTCAGGGGGCAAAACCAGGAGAAGGAGGGCAGCTGCCTGGTCATAAAGTAAATAAAGAAATTGCTTCAATAAGATATTCAACACCAGGAGTAACACTTATATCTCCTCCTCCTCATCATGATATTTATTCAATAGAAGATCTTGCTCAGCTTATTTTTGATCTCCATAATGCGAATCCGGAAGCAAGAGTCTCTGTTAAACTGGTTTCTGAAGTTGGTGTTGGTACTATTGCTGCAGGAGTAGCAAAGGGTAAGGCCGATATGGTCCTTATTTCCGGTCATGATGGAGGTACTGGAGCATCTCCATTAACTTCCATAAAACATGCAGGTATTCCCTGGGAAATAGGATTGGCAGAAACCCAGCAGACTTTAGTTTTAAATAATTTACGGGACAGAATTCGAATCCAGACAGATGGTCAGCTTCGTACTGGCCGGGATATAGTTATAGCGGCTCTTCTGGGAGCAGAAGAGTTTGGTTTTGCTACAATTAGTTTAATTACCCTTGGATGTGTGTTAATGCGTAAATGCCATAAAAATACATGTCCTGTAGGAGTTGCAACCCAGGATCCGGAACTAAGAAAACGTTTTGCCGGAAAACCGGAACATCTGATAAATTATATGACTTTTCTTGCAGAAGATATCAGGGAGATTATGGCTTCCCTGGGAGTTAGAAAGTTTGATGATCTTATAGGTCAGGTTGATTTCCTTAAAACAGATGATGCGTTAAGTTACTGGAAAGAGAGAGGTTTGGATTTTACAAATATTCTAACTAAAATAAAAACTCCCGATGGAGGAAGTTCCTATTGTAAAAAAATCAGTATAAACAAAGTTGAAAAAGCTCTTGATTTGGATTTATTACCAAAACTGAAAAAATCTTTGGAAACAGGTGAAACTTCAGAATTGAGCCTTGAAATTAGAAACAGGGATCGAACCTTTGGAACAATAATGAGCAGTGAAGTTGCTAAACGTTATGGTGCCCCGGGTTTACCGGAAGATACTATAAAACTTAATCTTAAAGGAGAAGCCGGTCAAAGCTTTGGTGCATTTCTTGCCTCAGGTATAACATTGAATCTTAAAGGAAGTGCCAATGATTATGTGGGGAAGGGATTATCCGGAGGGAAGATTATTATATCCACTCCTGACGGTCTGAACTACAGGTCAGAGAAAAATATTATTACAGGTAATGTTAATCTCTTTGGAGCAACAGGGGGCAAGTTCTTTGTAAACGGTATGGCTGGGGAGCGATTTGCTGTAAGGAATTCAGGAGCTGTTACTGTTGTTGAAGGTGTGGGTGATCACGGGTGTGAATATATGACTGGCGGTGTTGTTGTAATACTTGGTCCTACGGGACTTAATTTTGCTGCAGGTATGAGTGGTGGAATTGCCTATGTACTGGATGAGGATCAGCTTTTTGATACCAGGTGTAATCTTGATATGGTTGATATTGAACCACTTGTAATTGAAGAAGATATAAATCAGTTAAAAAGTTTAATTGAAGAACATATCAAATATACAGATAGTGAACATGCATCATGGATAATAAGACACTGGCAGGAGATGCTGCCGGCTTTTATCAAAGTAATGCCTGTAGATTATAAAAGGGCTTTGGAACAGCAGAAGTCTTTATTAGAAGAAGTGGGAGTTTAGAATGGGAAAAGAAACAGGATTTATCGAATACCCAAGGGTATCAGTTAAATATGAAAGTGTAGAAAAAAGAATAACCCACTATAATGAATTTACAACAAGGCTACCCGAGGAAGAGCTTAAAAAGCAGGGCGCAAGATGTATGGATTGTGGTATCCCTTTTTGTCATTCCCTGGGATGTCCCCTTGGTAATCTTATTCCCGAATGGAATGATCTGGTTTACAAAGGAAGATGGAAGGAAGCCTGGGAAAGATTGGAATTAACAAGCAGTTTCCCTGAAATTACAGGACGTATATGTCCTGCTCCATGTGAGACTTCCTGTACTCTTTCTATAAATACATCTCCTGTTACCATTAAACAGATAGAATTACAAATTATGGATAAAGCTTTTAAAGAAGGCTGGGTTAAACCAGAACCTCCATTGTTTGAAAGTGGTAAAAATGTAGCCATCGTTGGGTCCGGTCCTGCCGGACTTACTGCTGCCAAAAAACTGCGTAAACAAGGGCATAAAATTACTGTTTTTGAAAAAGCGCCAAAAGCTGGCGGCTTGATGAGGTATGGAATACCTGCATATAAGCTGGAAAAGAATATTCTGGATAGACGAATAGAAATTATGGAACAGGAAGGAATTATTTTTGAAAATGATGTTACCATTGGAGAGGATCTATCTGTCAGATATTTAAAAAAATCATTTGATGCAATTTTATTAACCATGGGTGCTGGAACTCCCAGGGATTTACCTGCAGGGGGAAGAGGCCTTGACGGTATACATTTTGCTCTGGAGTTTTTAGAAGGATCAAATAAGTTTACCGAAGGAACACTTACATTAAATCAAATTATCTCTGCAAAGGGTAAAGATGTACTGGTCATAGGTGGTGGAGACACAGGATCAGATTGTGTTGGAACTTCAATCCGTCAGGGAGCGAAGTCTGTAATGCAGTACGAAATTATGCCAAAACCAAGGGAATGGAAAAAT
>DAOVSY010000528.1 GCA_030633365.1 Spirochaetaceae bacterium
AGTGAAAGGTACAAAATCCTGGATTGATTCAAATATCCCATTACCAACTCCTCCAACAATCTTCATACCGACCGGGAGTGTGCTGGGTATTGAAGCGAAGTATATACTAAATCTCTGGAAATATTTATCTGTTAAAGAACTCCAGGGATAAGCTTCAAATTCTTCCCTGTTATTTATAATACTTCCTGCCTGCCCAGTCAGGCCCTTGCCTCCCTGAATAATTTCTGTAAAACATCCTTCAAAAGAGTAGGTGTCGTAGCCATGATCAATATAGAAATTTGCAATATCTATAAACATCCCATCCAGAATTTTAGGGTCTCTGCTTTCATACATAGAGTTAAGATCTTTTTGTAGAATGGATCCAATAACTGTTCTGTTTATATCATGCTCATATAATGGGATACCATTTGTTTTTTTGTTTTGTGCGGCAGAAATAATTCTTGTATAATCCGGTGAAAATGAAGCAGGCATAATTTTTATCCTGTTTTAATTTATTTTACTGTTATGTTCTTTATAATAGATTAAAATATCAGGATAGCAAGAGATTTATTATATTTACAAGAAAGGTTCCCGGAGATTGAAAATGAGCAACTTACTAATCGGTATAGATATCGGTGGAACAAAATGTGCTGTTATTCTTGGTAATTCAGATCCAGATATTTTAAAGAAGATTGAATTCCCTACAAATACAAAATTAGGGCCGGAACAGACAATAGATAAAATTGAAACTGCTATCTCTCATATGCTCAATAATTTTAATGGAAAGAAGGTTCTCTCTATTGGGATTAGCTGTGGTGGCCCTCTTGATAGCAAAAAAGGGATTATTCTTTCTCCTCCAAATCTTCCCGGATGGGATAATATTCCAATTGTAAGTATTCTGGAAAATAAATTTAATATTCCTGTGGCATTGCAAAATGATGCCAATGCCTGTGCTCTTGCTGAATGGAAGTGGGGAGCGGGTAAGGGTACTAAAAATATGATTTTTCTTACATTTGGAACGGGTTTAGGTGCAGGCCTTATACTTGATGGGAAGTTATATTCCGGTACCAATGATATGGCTGGTGAGGTAGGACACATTCGGCTTGAAAAAAAAGGGCCTGTTGGATATGGAAAAGAAGGCTCCTTTGAAGGATTCTGCAGTGGGGGAGGCATAGCTCTTCAGGCAGAAGAAGTTCTTCAAAAACAAAGTGCTGAGGATATAGACTTTTGCAGAGAATTCTCCGGTGGTAAACCAGTTACAGCTCGGGAAGTATGTATTTTTGCTTCACAGGGAGATTCAACTGCTATAAAAATTCTTGAAAACAGTGGAAGACATCTTGGTATGGGGCTTTCGATATTAATAGATTTACTTAACCCTGAACGTATTGTAATTGGCTCTGTTTTTACCAGGTGTAAAGAATTTCTTGGACCTTATGCAGATTCTATTATTCAGAGAGAAGCTCTTGAAGCTTCCAGGAAGGTATGTTCAGTAATTCCTGCTGAACTGGGAGAAGCACTTGGTGATTATGCCAGTCTTGGTGTTGCTATGAATGCTCTAAAAAACAAATGATTTTTATCCGAAAAAATAATTCTCTAATATTATACAAAGAGTATGGTATACAGGAAGATGCAGTTCCTGAATTTTATAAGTTTCAGTTCCTTTAACCTGAATAGATACATCACAAAGTTCAGAAAGAAGACTATTATTCTGACCTGTCATGGCAATTGTTTTTAATCCCTTTGATTTTGCAGTAATTACTGCAGATACTATGTTTTTGGAATTACCAGATGTAGATATTCCCCATAGAACATCTCCGGAATTACCAATTCCCATTACCTGCTGAGCAAAAACAAGTGAAGGGTCTACATCATTCATAAAAGCTGTATTTAAAGCTGTATGAGAACTAAGAGAAATTGCTGGAATTCCCTGTTGTAAATTATTTCCTATATGTCTGCCTGTATCTCCAGCTAAATCTACTAATAATTCTTTTTGTTTCTCTGATAGTGGACGGGGATGTATAAATCCCTTCATTAATTCTCCAACTATATGATCAGCATCTGCAGAACTGCCTCCATTTCCACATATTAGAAACTTTCCCTGGTCCTTAATTGTATTAATTAATAATTCTGCACTCTTTTTGATATTTTCTCTGCTGTCGGAAAGTAAAGGATAACGTAATATCAAATCATCAATAAAAGATTCTGTATTTTTTTCTTTAGTCATATATTTTATCCTCTGTTATTAAGCTTATTATAAAGATGAAGCAGAAAGTCTCTGTTGTCAATTGATGTGTAGTCTATGGGACAAC
>DAOVSY010000170.1 GCA_030633365.1 Spirochaetaceae bacterium
AAAATAGCTTCTTTATATGCAGAAGATGGTGAGTATAGAAAGGCTTTGGTTTTTTACAGTGATTATTTAACAAGTTATTCCGACTCTGATTCTGCAGTTAATGTACGTTCTCAAATTAAAAAACTAAATTTATTGCAGAGTGGATCTAATGAAGCAGAAGCCGAACTGCTTGTAATAATAGAAGATAATAGTATTCAAACAAGTAAATCCAGAGAAGCACATATAGCACTTGCAAAAATGTATCTTTACAAATTTAATGGTAAAGAAGAATATGCCTTTGAGCTATTAACTACAATTGCTGAATTAAGAGATCAATACCCATTTTCTGCAGCAAAAGCTATTTATTATTTGGGGGACTATTATTCAATTAAGAAAGAATATGTAAATGCTGCGAAGTCATTTGTTGATGCAGCAGGTTTGTATCCGGAAGATAAAGATCTTACAGGTGTATCTTTATTAAGAGCTGCCGAAATGGCAGTTGCTGCAGGAGATATTCGAACAGCAAAAAAAATGGTAAACCTGTTGGAAATAAATTTTCCATCCAGTGGATGGCTGGAAGAAGGGAAAAAGATTTTGGAGGAAAATAGATGAAAAAAATAATTTTCCCAATAATTTTCAGTATTGCTTTTTTTGTTTATGGAGAGGAGGATGCTCCATCATCTATAGAGCTGATTATACCTCCTGTAATAATTGAGTTTGAAGAAAGACTTGAACAGAATATGGAATTAAAAGTGCCTGATTACGATGAAATTATTTTACCTGATCTGGAAATAACACTTCCTGATCCAGGAGAAATGATTATTGATAGTATAAATATTGACCTCCCAATTCCTGATATTGTTGAATATAGTTATAAAGAAAAAAATTCTTTTTTTAGCGAGGGGGTTCTTGGTATAGGAAATCGAAACCATCTTATAGGTAATATATCTCTTTTTCGTCTTGGACAAGGTTTAAGATTTTCCCTTTTATTTGCACATGATGGTCTTGATGGGTTTGGTCGTAATGCCGCAGGTATGGGATATTTTACCAGAGAGGAATTATTTGAGGGTAATTTTGAAAATGGATATGAATCTATAGTAATTAAGGGTTCTGGTTCATTTATAGAAAATGAAAATGGTCTTCAGGGGAAGACTTCTTCTTATACTTCTGTTATTCATCGCATAAGCAGTTTGGAACTGGGTCTTTCTGGCGGTACTGTATTTTCCTGGGATGGAAAAGTTGATTTGAATTTATCAGGAAAGACTCTTTCCGGAGAAATACCTGAATTAAAAGAAGAACTTATCCTTTCTTTATATAGCGGAATTGCCTGGCAGAAAAAATGGTTTGGCATCTCCCTTAATGGTAACTATATTTATGACAGATTAAGTGGAAGTAATGTTCAAAATATAGTTAATACAAATCTAGAGTTTGGATTTGCTTTTAATTCTTTAGATCTGAAAGTAAAAGGTGGATTATTTTTACTCCAGGATTTATCCCTGTTATATCCTTTTTCTGTTTCATTGGATGGTGCTTTCGGAGAATCTTTTCAGTACCAAAGTTCTGCTGGTTATTTTGCCAGTAATTACCTTAACTATAAAACCTGGATAGATTATCCCTTTTTTGATTTATCAGAGGGTATTGATAAGGGATGGTTCTGGGATGGTAAAATCATAGTATCACCTTTTTCTTATTCTGAATTTGGTCTGCAGTGGCAATATCATAATATGGATAGTTATATGTCTGTTAATCCTGAATCATTTAATTCTACAAGTGGTTTGTTTAGTGTTGGTGCTGTTCAGGGTAATTATCTGGATTTATCACCTTTTTTGAAATTAGAGATACTTTCCAGTTGGGATTTATTTTTTGGGTGGGATGCACAAATCCTTGCTGATAAAAAATTACTCAAGCCAGTACATTCAGCATATACAGAAATAAATTATAACAAAGAAAAATATGGATTTTATATTATGGGGAATTACAGCATTGATCCATTAGTGGGAATCCCTGATCTTTCTTTTGGGATAAATTATACAATAACCGAAGGTGTTGTTCTTGGATTCGAGGGTGAAGATATATTAGGCTTTTTTGCTGAAGATAGAATATTATTTGGTGATTATATAAAAGAGGGTGGGAAAATTTCACTCTTAACTAAGATATCTCTATAGAGATTACTATTAAGGCTGGTCGGGACTTCGTCCCTGCTCGCCCATGAGTCGTACCGGAAGGACGAAGTCCTGAGGAACGATCTCAACAACCAAAGCCTGGTCGCAAACAAGTTTGCTGCTCGGCTATGCAACCAAAGGAGTTAATAAATATGTTTTTGATGATTTCAAAGGGCGGCCCTATTATGGTGCTGATCATTTTTTTATCTATAGTTGCAGGAGTCATTATTATTGAGCGCTTATTATTTTTCCGCAGAATTCGTATGGATGAAGAAAAATTTATTGATCGCTTAAAATCTGCAATTCAAAAGAGTCATTATGATGAGGCTCTTGATATTTGTGAAAACAATACAACTCCCCTTTCTAACTTAATGAAGGTTGGTATTGAGCATCGAAGTTATGGGAAATCCGAGATAAAGGAATCTATTTTAGCAGCTGCAAATTTAGAGGTTCCTCAGTTAGAGAGGTATTTGACATCTCTTGGAACAATAGCCCATATTTCACCTTTGTTGGGTCTTTTGGGAACAGTCACAGGAAACATAAAAGCTTTTGGTGTACTGGGTAATTTTGGATCTGTAGCAGACCCTTCTCTTTTGGCAACAGGAATATCCGAAGCATTACTTACAACTGCTGCAGGTATTATTGTATCTATCCCTGCTATTGCATTTTATAATTACCTCGTTGGAAAGGCAAATAATACAATTACAAATTTAGAGAACAGAGTAAATGATATGGTTCTGTTTTTTGGAGCAGGTGAGTAATGGTCTTTAAACGCCGTTTAAAGCCGGAAGCAAAAGTTGATCTTATTCCTATGATTGATGTTATTTTTCAATTGGTTGTTTTTTTTATGGTATCCAGTACTTTTATTATTACTCCAGGAATTTCTCTGGAATTTCCTGATTCTACTACTGCAGAACCAGTGGTTATGACAAATCTGATTGTTACAATAGTTTCCGAAGATGAGCTGTATCTTAATGATGAACTTAGTTCTGTTTCCAGTTTGAGCGAAATGCTTGGTTCTCTACCGGGAAGTAGTTCTGAAGAAATACAAAATGTGGTTATTGAAGGCGATCGCCGGGCTTCGTACAGTCTTATGGTTGATGTTCTTGATGTACTTAGAGAAAGCGGATTTACAGGTATTAATTTAAGAATGAGAGAATCCGGAAATTGAAAAAAACAGATAATAAGCGACTTTCAAAAGCTATTTTAATAAGTATTGGTTTGCATATTTTTATATTATTAGGGATGAATTTTCTTAACTGGTTTCCTACAGAGAATATTAAAAAAAAATACACTCCCCTTACTGTTAAAATTGAAAGTAGAACCGTAGAGACCAGTTCCAATGAAATTAAAATTGAAAACAAAGATTCTCAAATAGAAACTTATGTAGCTGAAACAGAAGTCGGATCAGTTGCCCAAATAGTTCCAAAAATAGAAACTGCTCCTGTTGTATCTTCAACAGATACGGTCTTTGATCCATATGCAGATCTTGGTATGAATACGGGTAGCTCTTCTTCTGATCCTGAACCTTTGGAAGAGGGAGTCAGGGAAACACCATATGTCCCAAAAAGTAAAAATAAAATCGAGTTGGAAGATCTTCCAACTAATACTGGAACAAATAATTTAGCATCTTCAGATTTGACATCAGCCTATTCAGAAGATAATAATGTATCAGTTGTAAGTGATAATGAGCTTTTAGATCTAAAGTCCGCTATTAGCGGGAGTAATGATCAAAGGGTCTCAGTATCAGGAAACCAGTCTGATTCTGAAACAAGTTCATTTGAATATAGAGATGTTCCTGTTGAATTTGATATTCCAGGAGAAAGCCGGGAGTTGTTGACAAATCCTCCACCAGAAATTCCAGATGATCTTCCTTCTGATTTCCCTCCGGAGATTACATACCATATAAGATTTAGTTTAAATTCAGACGGATTGATTAAGGTCTTGAGCATAACCCATTCCTTAGTATATCCTGAGATCGATGCAAGTATTCGAAAAGCTCTTAGATCCTGGACTTTTAAAGGTTCTTCAGATTCCGAACTTGTCGAAGGAACAATTACATTAATCTTTAAGGGCAAATAGTTTATATGAAAATAAAAGCAGTAGGTTTTGACATTGATGGGACTTTATACCCTAATCTTTCTATGTATATAAGGTCCTCATCCTCTTTTCTCAGTCATCCCCGTTTAGTTTATCATTTTGGTAAAGTGCGAAAAGAGGTTCGTAAAACTGAGTTTTCCGGTGATTTTAGAGCTAATCAGGCTAAACTTCTTGGATATTCTATGAATATTTCACAGGAAAGGGCTGCTGATTTAATAGAACGACAATTATACCAAAGATGGGTTTATTCATTTAAGGGAGTTAAACCCTTTAAAAGTGTCAGACCAGCATTGCTTTCCCTAAAGCGTGAAGGTATAAAACTGGGTGCTTTATCGGATTTCCCAGTGGAGAGAAAATTGGAATTTTTAGGTCTTGCTGATTTAATGGAAATTGCTTTTTCTTCCGAAGAGACTGGTCATCTAAAGCCTCACAACGCACCTTTCATTAATTTGATAAGTAAATTCGGTATAAACCCCGGGGAAATTCTATATGTGGGAAATAGTTATAAATATGATATTCTAGGTGCAAAAAGAGTAGGTTTACGTACTGCTCATTTAGTAAAAAAACCGGATCCTGATAGTCAGGCAGATTTTTCCTTTCATTCGTTTCTGGATTTACGGGATTGGATATTAGCAATTAATAATTGACATCTTTTCATTCATAGGTAACAATAATGGGGATTGGGAGAGGTGTATGGAATTCACAATTGGAAATATAATAACCTTGCTTGTGGTTGCTGTTGTTTTAGCTGTTTACAGGCAGTTGGATAAAAATAACCGTTCACTGGAAAAGATAAAACGATATTCCGAAAAAATTAAAGATGAGCTGGATGCATATATAGATGGCAAAACAGTAGAAGTTAAAAATTTTGCTATTGAGCTGGATGTACATCAGGAAACAGGAAAAGCCATTTTAAATCGGATTAACAAAGCCGAAGAACATCTGGAATCAAAAGCTGCTTATATTGAGAAAATGTATGAAAGAATAAACGAATACGATAAAGCTTTAAATGAACTGACACAAATGACAGGCCGGGTGCAGGATAACCTTGACAGGCTTCATGAAGAATCAGAATTTGTAGATAAGGTTGGGAAGAGAGTCAAAGAAGCTGGTTTAGGAATTCTTAAGCTTGAAAAAGAGATTCCAGGTTTAAAGCATGAGTTTGCCAAAGAAAATATTAAAGAATTGAAACTTGTCAGAACTGTTGTTTTAAAAGATACTCAGAAAATTGTTTCTCATGTAAAGAATGAACTTGATTCCGGTGAGAAGATGATAAAAGCTTTTGGCATTACTGTAGGTTAATTGGATAAAACTAAAGAAATAATGAAAAAAGAAACTGTAGAATCCATTCAAAAATTTTTGGATGAACAGGTGTATAAATCAGAACAGGCAAGTGAACAGCTTACATCAGAACTTACTGATCGGTTTGATGTTATAATATCAAGGAAGACAGAAGAAGCCGAGACAATAGAAGCAGATTTGAAGAAGTCATTTGAAAGAAGTTCTGAATATTTTTTATCTACAGTAAATGAGGCAGAAGAGAAAGTCTCCCTGTTTAAAGATCAGATCAGAATTGTTGAAGCTGCTTATACGAAATCACTTAAATCAGCAGCCGAAAAAGGAAAAACACTGGAAGATGAGGCTTTCGATAGTATCAGACAAAAAATTACAACAGATGTTGAAAATTTGAAGAATGAATATGAACAGAGTCTAAGTGAAATGAACAATTCTGTAAGTGCAAAAATGTCTGATTTTGGAACATCCTATGTAGAAATATCTGATAAAAATAAAGAAGCTCTTGAAAAATTATCCGAAGAACTTATCTCTTCTGATAAATCAGTCAGAGATAGAATTTCCGGTGTAGAGTCCATGGTTCATGATTTTGAAGATATTATAAACTATAAATTTACAAAAATAGAATCTATAAGTTCTGATCTTGATTCTCTTGATAAAAATTTAAGAATTTCAATGGAACAGACTGTAAATAATATTGAAGCTGATTTCCTCGATTATGCTAAACAACAGGATCAGATACAGATTGATTACGAACAGAAAATATCTGAGGAGATGAAAGAACTTGATAATAGCTTGAATAGTCTCGAACTTGAACTAAATGGTTTAAAAACCAGGGCATATGAAAATGTTGCCAAAGGGCTTAAAGTTTTTGAGGATGATTTCTTTTCAAATTTAAAAAATAGAAATGTTGAAATAGAAGAAAAATTTA
>DAOVSY010000340.1 GCA_030633365.1 Spirochaetaceae bacterium
ACAGAGCCTTTACCATGAAGTTTTTCAAAAGCTGTTGTAAAATATTCTGCAAGACCCTTTGAATAGTCATTATCTAAATTGTATATAACTGCTGCTGTTTTTGCACCAAACTGCTGAGTTGCAAAGTTAGCTGCTACTGGTCCCTGAAAGGGGCCTAAAAATGCTGCTCTAAAAACATAAGGTCTGCCTTTAGTAGTTGCTGGATTTGTTGACCATGGGGAAACCATAGGTGTTCTGTTATCATCCGCAACTTCTCCACCAGGAATAGCCTGTTTTGAAGAATTAGGTCCGATAATACCAATTACCTTGTCCTGTTCAATAAGTTTAAGAGCTACTGCTACTGCAGATTCTGCTTTAGACTCATTATCCTGATAGATAAATTCCAACATATATTTTTCGCCGCCGATCTCAAGTCCGCCTGCTGAATTAATGTCTTCTTTCATCATCTCTGCTGAAAATTTAGATGCTTCACCAACTTTTGGAATATCACCAGTCATAGGGATATTAAAACCAATTTTGATAACATTTTCCTGTTCGCCACCAGCGAAAAGGGGAACCATTGATACAAACAGTACAATGATTAACAGTAAAGTAAATTTGTTTTTCATAAAAACTCCTTTGGTTGCATAGGCGAGCAGCTTAGGTTGCATAGCCGTGCAGTAAGTGAAGCGCACGACCAGGCAAACTTGTTTGCGACCAGCCTTAGACCAAAAAGATTAACCCACTATTAAAAATTCCGCAAGTAAAAAGTGATTTCTTTAAAGATTCTTCGAGAAATCACCTTTTTTTCTAAATATATTATAATAAAAATTGATTTTAAAATAAAAATAGTTGTTCTTTGTTACTATAGGATTATTATTACCTATTTAGGATTAATATTATTTTTTATTTATGTTCTGTTCCATTGGTAATCAGTCTTTTTGCAAGAATATCCGCTTCCACGCAAACCTTCATTTCGTCAATAGTTAGAAGCTGCCTATCCCTCATTAATAGCCGACCATCACAAATAACCGAACAAACATCCGAAGCCTGAGCAGAGTAGATTAAGGAGGAAACAATGTCCAGTTTAGGATAAAAATGAGGTTTATTCATATCAATAAGCATAAGATCAGCCTTTTTCCCCACTGTCACAGTTCCCACCTCTTTATCTATACCCAGAGCTTTAGCTCCATTAATTGTAGCCATTTTAAGAGCTGTATATGCTGGAACAGAAGTAGGGCTATGATCTGCAGCTTTATTTACTAAAGCTGTTAAATTCATTTCTTCAAACATATTCAAATTATTATTACTGGCAGGGCCATCTGTTCCAAGGGAAACATTAATACCGGCAACAAGCATTTTACTAATGGGAGCAAAACCATTACCGAACTTAAGATTACTACCAGGATTGTTCATAACAGAAACATTATTATTTGCCAGAATAGCAATATCATCATCTGTTACTTTTACACAATGAGCAGCATAGGTTCGGTTTTCAAATATTCCACAATCACGGACATATTCAACTGGTGATTTTTTATATAAACTATAAATTTCCTCAACTTCTCTTCTACTTTCAGAAATATGAATATGGATTCCTACATCCAGATCTCCTGCTATTTTTGATATTTCTTTTAAATATTCAGGTCCACAGGTATAGGGAGCATGAGGCCCTAAATCGATTTTAATTCTTTCATCATTTGAATTATTCCATTTATGAAAAATCTCAATAGATTCATCAATTTTAGAGAGATCCTCTGGGCTGTTAAATACAAGACCCCTGGATAAATTTGCTCTAATTCCAGTTTCGCTTACAGCCTGAGCAATTTCATCAACAAAAAAGTACATATCTGCAAAAGTAGTAATTCCCGAACGTATCATCTCTGCAATACTCAGCATAGAACCTGCATAAATATCCGGACCTGTAAGCTTATGTTCCAAAGGCATTATCCTGTCATTCAACCAGGTCCAAAAAGGGAGGTCATCTGCATAATGTCGCATTAAAGACATGGCAATATGAGAATGCGAATTAATTAAACCAGGAAGGACAACTCTACCTCTTCCATCAATTTCTGTGACAGCCTTAAAATTATTTGGAATATCACCAATAAAAGCTATTTTATTACCTTTAATACCTAAATTTGCATCTACAAATTCAGGCTTATCCGATTCCATTGTCAGAATTGTGGCATTCTTTATTAGTAAACTCATGGGAACCTCCGGAAAATAACACAGGAAATGTTCAATAAATTTAGATTAATAGCACTAAACAAAATTGTCAAATAGAATTATTAATAAATACTCTCCTAAAACGAAATGTTAAAATAACTGCTCCAAATGTTATTATCCCACAAAAATAATACATTATAGAAAACCCATATGATTCCACTATAAATCCACTAATACTGCTGCCTATAAATCCAGAGAGGCCGTAACTTATTCCTCCAAAAATCGCCATTGCCAAAGCCCTGGATTTATCCTTAATTTGCTGATTAATCAGAACAATAATTGTTATATGAAGCAGGCCAAAAGAAAGAGCATGGAGAAGCTGGGCAGCCAGCATTATGGGAACAGGAGGAGCTATTGCATAAATAATCATTCTAAGGGTTGTCCCTAAAGCTGCCAGGCCCAGCATTTTAGCAACCCCATAACGAATAACATACCGGCTTCCCCATAGAACAACAGGAATTTCAGCCAGAGCTCCTATTCCCCAAATACCGCTTATACCTTTTATATTATAAATATCATTCAGATATATTGAAAAAAAAGAGTAATACCCGGACATTCCCATTTTTATTATAAAAGCTGCTGAAATACCTATCCAGAAAGGCATAGGCATGGATTTAATAATCTCCAACAGCTTTACTTTTTCTTCAGGTAAATGTTTTTGCTTCCGGCTAATATGAATTTTTGGTAAAGATAAACTACTTAAAAAAAGTACTCCCATTAGTACAATAAAAACACTAACTATCCTGACCGGACTGGAGGTATCAAGAAAACCCCAAAATTGATAAAAAAAAGATATCCCCACAAAACCAATACTTCCCCAGATACGGGCACTTCCATACTGCTTAACTACATCAGGCAAAGTCCTTGAAGCAAGAGCATCTGTCAAAGAGGCAATGGGCCTGTACATCATTCCAAACAGAATTAATACAAATGCAGCTGTTACAAAATTTAATTGGGTTCTAAGGAACATAAAGGAAAGAGCTGATCCAATTGTAAGAATCAGTAAAATAAACCTGTATTTACCTATTTTATCTGCAAACCATCCAATAATAAGAGGTCCAAAAATTCCAGTTATTTCAAATATTCCCAGAAGCAAACCAATTTCATACGCTCTAAAATTATGCATTTTTAGAATTTGCTGCAGATATGGAACTACAGTTGCCATAGCGGCAAAGAAAATAAAATAATTAATGCTGAATCTTAAAACCAAAAATGCCTCAATTTAGAATGCCAAGTATTACTCTCATTCCAGTAAAAACAATTATAGTCTCTGATCTTTATCATTTGCAATAGTTATAAGTTTTCTTTTATCTTTGACAACCAGTGTATATATTATATACTTTTGTATATACAAAGAGGTGATTATTATGGAAATTAGTATCAGAAATACGCTTGCAGAGGACCTGGCCAGGCAAGTATCTGAAGAGAGTGGTGAAAGTATGACTCAGGCGATTATACACTCTCTGGAAGACAGGCTTGAAAAACTACAGGGGCGGCGAAATCCCAATAACCTGCTACAAGAAATTAGGGAAATAGGAAACAGATGTGCATCCCTACCCGATATCGATCATAGATCTGCAGATGAAATACTCGGATACAAT